>JACWAC010000021.1 GCA_014874235.1 Thermoplasmatales archaeon | reverse complement strand
GTCTTCCCCTGGTGGTCTGCTTGTATCTCTGGATCTCATCCTCCTTCAGCTCGAAATCAATCCACCTGCCGGCATCACCAATGGCTTTCCTGGCGGCAGCTATAACACCTTCCCTTGTCTTTATCCTGCATTTCGGGCTCTGGAGTCTTTTCTTCAGGTCCTCCATGGATTCTATCCCCCTCTCCATGGATGACTGCCTTGCTTCGCTGTCATTCTTCTGCTTCTGTGAACTCCATATCCACACTATGCGGTAGTTCTCTGCCGATCTCACTGGTGGTTCGAACGATTTCCACCTGTCTTTTGCACCATTTTCGGATCTGCGCAACTCTTTCCATTCTATGTCATTATGGTTCATGTATTCCCTGAACCATCCATCCTCACGTCTTGTCTGTGGCATTACGGTGAGGAACCTGCCTCTATTCCCGTTAATATGGTTCATGTTTTCCGATGTACAGAGTTTCGAATCTGCAACATAGAGGAAATCTGCTTTTCCTGCAATGGATCTTATGGCTTCCCATGTCTCTATATGTGTCGTGTCGTCTGCCACATTCCCGTCAGTGGCTTTATAATGCACTGGAACCGCACCGTCTGAAGCCACGGTGAGTATCCAGAGAATCTGTTTCAGATCAGGCCTGTGATCCTTGTTATGCCCATATGTTATCTTCAGTGATTGTTTGCCTCTCTTCATGCTGCCATCTGCATCCCCATAATCCCCGGTGAGTGTGATTGTGGTGGAATCGTTATGAAACTCATCCATTGATATGTGGAATTCCTTCACCGCCCGGACAACGATCTGTGTGAGCATGGAACCCCTGTCAGAATCGAACAGTGCGTCAAGAGCCCTTCCAACCCGATCATCATTCAGGCATTCAACCATTCCGGATTCAATGCCAAGCAGGTCATGACGGAACAGGGATGTCCATTCCTGTATTCCATATACAGGAATCCTCTGCATTGTGAGATTACGCAGCAGTATGGCAAGTGTAGTGGAATGTGAAATCCTGGATCTGCCTTCAGGTATGTGTGTCGACAGTATACTATCCAGACCCAGTCTTTCGATGAAATGGTTGATCACAGGTATCGATTCTATTCTCTCCGTCCTTAACTCTAATCTTCCCTCTGGCACATCCCCATAATACAATGGAAATATTTAATACTAATGTATGATTACATTAGTATAACAACAGAAGATGAAACAATCAGGAAACTTCTAGATTCTCCGGAGATGGAGAGTTACAGATCGAGGATTATGGAGGAGAGGAAGAGGCTTGAAAGCATATCTTTTGCAATTCAGGGTAGCATTGGTGAAAGATATCTCACATGTGGCAGAAAGAAATGCAGATGCCATAAAGATCCTGAAGCACTTCATGGTCCGTTTTATCACTGGACACGGAAGGTTGACGGTAAATCCGTTGGTGTATGGCTGCCTGTAGAGGTCTCTGATCTCCTGAAGGACTGGATATCCACGGACAGGAAGCTCCATGAAATAGTTTCGAGGATCGAAGAGATAACAAGGGAAGCTGCAGAATGGATTCACTCAGAATTCAGGGATGACAGGAAGAAGAAGAAATAGACAGAAAACAGGGCTGGAACAGGATTTTAAAATTAATTTATTTGAGTTTTGAAACTGCGGAAAGTCAGTTGATAATGGCGTTGTTACTATAGAGACAGATGTTGGCAGTCTTCAGACTTCTCTTTCTTCATTGAGCACTACCGTCACATCAGTAAGTGCAGGAGAAATGGAGATTACGACAGATATTGGAACTATATTCACTTCCCTTGATTCGTTGAACGCATCACTCAAAGGTATGAATGGAACTGATGCGATAATACAAACAGACGTCGGGTCCGTAGAAACATCATTGAACTCAATAAATGCAACAATATTTTCTGTACACCAAGGGATGATTGAAATGAATACTTCGATTGGAAGAATAGAAACTTCTCTGAAATCTGTTAATGCATCCATTGTAGGAATTTCCGGAGACACTGCAAAAATAATGACTTCCGCAGGAGAGATAAATGCATCTTTGAGTGATCTTAATACGAGCATATTCGCTCCCGGCGGAGATATTCCGTGGCTCAACGGAAGTTATGCAGATATTGAGACGTGTCTGGGAAACATTACTGGAACAATTACAAATGTATCGAACGATACGGCAAGCATCAAGACAAATCTGGGAGTTGTTACTGCATCGATGGACAGTATAAAATCTCTAAATAGTCAGGGTTTGACTGGAGATCCGCCTTCCTTATTTGACCTGATTGTGATTGCGCTTCTGGGCGTGCTGATCATAATATCATCTCTCGCTATGCTCGGTTCAAGAAATACTCTCAAGATCATGGGAGACAAAGTGAAATGAATTGGGGAAAAATAGTGGTTGTAATCGAAGGGACAAAGATCTTGCTTTGAGGCCGCCTACTGGACCTCCATTGCCTTCTAGATAGCGAAACTGTTAATCGGGAAGTGAAGAATGTTTAATATCGAATAGACCATTAACAAATTTACCGATGAGTCCTAACGAAAAAAGAATTGAGGTTAACCTCAATCTGTCATTACGATCATCATTGGATTGCAGAGAATGGAGAGGTAAATAATGGAACTAATTTCGTTGTTGTATGGAATATATCCTAGAACAGACGACCTGAGAAGGGCTTATGGCAAATGGGAGAAAGGTCAGATGAGCTCCGTTGAAATATCAACGAAGATTCAGGAAGAATCCACGCTCTATTACGATCTCGTGAGAGAAGCATCATTGAACTACTTCACTGACCCGCTCTTCAACTGGTTTGACATTCTTCGTCCCATAGCACTGTCAATCGAAGGGATCAAGCTCGGTCCACTGTCAAGATACAAAGATACAAACACATTCTACAGGGAGCCAGAAATCGAGAAAATAGGAAAGCTTGGTGGTCTGGACACCTTTAGAGAAGTCGAAGAGAATCCACCATTTCCGGCATATCACCAAAATGGGAGTGAGTCTTATGTTCACTTCCTTCCGGGAATAAATTCCTTCATGAGGATGAGCAGGATCGTTGGTAACCCACCAGAGATTAGAGAGAGGTTGAAGGAGACGTATATGGAAATTGTGGAAAAACTGAAAGTGAAGAGGCTTCTGATTTACGAACCATTCGAAGCTGTTGATTTCGAAATTTACAAAGACTTGAACGAAGCCGCTTCGACTTTCTTGGTCATAACGGGAGGTATGGGAACTTTCAACGCAGATAGTGGCAAGAAATTCTATTCGATAATAGGAGATAACCCGTACTCCTACTCGAAGTACTGCGAGATACCCGGAGTTAAGTCGGTTAGTGCTCAATCAACAAAGGTAAACGATAATGTTCTGCAGAAGGTGAAACAGTATTCCAGCGACTTTGACAAGCTGATCATTGCCAATACTGAAAGTTTTGATTTTCTACCGAGGGCGATCGCTGACAAGAAGATTTTTAGTTTCAAGGGTGGTGAATGATGGAACGTCTGGTAACGCAGGAGATAGGAAGTTTCAGGAAACCGGCATACCTATCGTCAAGGTTCAGATCGTACAAGGGAGAAGAATTTCAGGAGGTTGCTAGGAAGGCGACTCTCGAAACACTTGAACTGTTTGATAAGAGCGGACTCATGAACATCGGGGTTGGCGGTGAGATGTACAGGTGGGAGATGTACGAACACCCGATAGCCAGGATGGATGGAGTAAAGATTTTTGGCCCCGTGAGGTCGTTCGATAACAAGTATTACAACAAGGGAAGTGTGTATGGAGAGATCGAGAGAAAGGAACCCTTCCACCTGGATGAAATACACCTGTTCAAGCAGATGAAGAAGAGGAACATCAAGCTCCCGGTGACGGGCCCCTACACTCTGATGGACTGGTCGTTCAACGATCACTACAAGAGCAGGGAGGATCTTGCTCTCGCATTTGGAAAGATAATGAATCAGGAGATCAGGGAACTCAAGGCTGCATGGGGAGATGAAGTGCTCCAGGTCCAGATTGATGAACCTGCTGCAACCACTCGTCCAGAAGAGATGGACATCGTAATGGATTCGATAAACGAGAGCGTGAAGGGAATTGAAGGAATTGAGACCCACCTTCACGTTTGTTACAGCACCGATTACGGTCTTCTATTCAACATAGCACCGTCCCTCAACGTTTCCGTATATAACCTGGAGTTCGCGAACAGGGACCCAACTTCACTTACCGATCACAGGAATGGGTACGACGATGTCAAGAGGTTCAAAGAGACAGCAGAGACCATATCCAAGGAAATCTCCTTAGGACTGGGGGTAACGGATATACACAGGGATTTCCTGGAACCACCAGAGCTGATCAAGGAAAGGATCGAGTATGCCCTGAAATTCGTGGAACCAGAGAGGTTGAGGATTAACCCGGACTGCGGACTGAGAACCAGAAGCAGGGAAGTGGGTTACGAGAAACTGAAGAACATGGTGATGGCTAGAGACGAGGTAGTCAAAGCTCTATAAACATTTATTCCAATGTCCCATTCCGTAACATGCAGAAAGCTGCAGTTCTATCGAAACTCAAGGAATACCCCCAGGTCAAGGAAATCGAAGAGGAATCCTTGCAGGAAAATGAAGTCCTGATAGAGCAAAGTGAAACGGGAATCTGTTATAGGGACATACTCACTTCCGAAGGTTTCCTGCCCAGGGTGGTTCTTCCAATAGTTCCCGGCCACGAAATCTCTGGAGTAGTGAGGAGGGTCGGTCGTAAGGTCACACAATTCAAGGAAGGGGATGTGGTCGCGAGCCTGATTTATGTTCCTTGTGGAACCTGTGAATACTGCAGATCCGGAAGGGAAAATCTCTGCAGGGAGAAGAAAACCTTCGGAGAGAGCATAAACGGCGCGTACAGGAAATATATCCATGTACCTGAAATATCCCTCGTCAAGGTCCCCCAAGGAGTGAGCCCAGAAGCAGCAGCGATATCCGCGTGCGTGACAGGAATGGTCGTACAGGCACTAGAGGTTGTCGGGGGACTGAAGGAAGGACAAACACTGTTGGTCACTGGGGCTGGAGGGGGAGTTGGCTCTCACGCTGTGCAGATAGGAAAAGCGTTGGGTGCCAGAGTTATAGGGGAAACGAGCAGTGAATGGAAGATGGAAGGTATTCACAAAGTTGGTGCTGATTTTGTAGTCAGCGGCAAGGATTTTTCCAAGAAAGTCAAGGAAATATTCGCCGAAGGTGTCGATCTGGTACTGGAAACAGTCGGTTCTCCCACTTTCAACGACGGATTCCGGTCGCTGAAATTCGGTGGAAGAATGGTCGTTATAGGCAATGTGGATGTGAACCCTGTGAGTCTACCGCTGGGAAACTTGATACTTAAGGGAAATTCCATCGCGGGCAGCGTTAGTTCAACCAAAAGCACAATGAAAAAGGCACTGGAACTATCGAAGGAAGGAAAAATCACTCCTGTGGTAGGTAAAGTGTTTTCACTTGACCAGGTCCCTGATGCCTACAGGGCAATGAAAAACAAGGAACTGTTCGGGAAGGCCTATATCAAATTCTAATTTGTCAGGTTCAGTGATTTGTTCTTCTCGTCAACGAAGCTTCCTATTTTTTCAACATTTCCCTTTATCTTTTCAAGGACACTAACGTCGAACTCTCCAGAGATGGATGCGGATCTGAAGCTGTTGATGTTGTCCAACAGATCGATGGAGTTTCTGAAACCCAGTTCATCCAACAGGTAGAATTTCTGCAGGTCTTCGTCTTTCACGAGGTATGGTTCCTGAGGTATCGCCACTTTCTTTCTTTTGAGCTCTTCAATTGTCTTGTATACTTCCCCTGACTTGTTCATTTCTTCGTGCTTGTCGTACATACTCAGATTGTCTATCGCTGCCTTGAAGTTGGTCAGAGAGACATCTATCCTCTTTTCTATGTCATCTCCCAGTGCCTGAGAAGACACTCTCGCGTCAGTTCCGACCTTGTAGCCCTTATATGCACTCAGTCTGTTTTGAATTCTCTTGAGTATGATCGCTGCCTTATCAGAGGGTAAGTCAATTCTTATGCTGCTCATCTTTCTTGCAATTGGAGAGATGTATATTAGCGTTATGCGAGATCAAAAATGAAATCAAGGCTCTGTTGCGCTGTCTGAGAGGGACACAATTGTTGTAGCATCATACTTAAGCAATTTCTTTATAATAAGTCACAATCCTGTTTGCTCAAAGGTGAAAAAGATTGCCCTCAAAAAGTAGTTATTCATTCCAGTCTTCGAATTTTCTTACCGCCAAGGAAGAGATGAAAGAAATGGTCCGGGAGAGGATGACGGCGTATAGAGCGTCTGGGACGGTAGAGAGAATTTCGACACCAACAAAACTGTCGAGGGCGAGAGCGCTTGGCTATAAAGCTAAACCGGGATTCGTCGTAGTTAGAGTAAAGGTCAACAGAGGGGGTCTCCACAAGGCCAAGATAATGGGTGGCAGGAGACCAAGGAGATACGGCTACAACAAACTGACCCACGGGAAGAGCGAAAAGTGGATTGCGGAAGAAAGGGCTCAGAGAAGATATCCGAATCTCGTTCTGCTGAACTCCTATTACCTGGCCGAAGATGGAAAACACAAATTCTACGAGGTAATGTTTGTGGATCCAGAAAATCCTTCAATTACCAGCGACAGGAACCTCAAGTGGACCGCCGACAAAGCTCAGAAGGGAAGGGTATACAGGGGGCTTTCAACCGCCGGCAAGAAGTCCAGGGGTCTTGCAACAAAGGGAAAAGGAACAGTAAAATCCAGGCCATCCATAAGGGCGAAGGGTAGACTCAGGAGACACTGATCAGGTACTTCACACCCCATCTCTTTATTTCAATAAGATTGTCAGGGTTTTCCAGCTTTACCTTCAACCCTCTTTTCTCAAAAGCTGGAGCAAATAGGTCGATCAAGTCTCTGGAACCTTCGATCTTGAATGTACTCCCTCTCGTTTCCACTTCATCTGACTTATCGGCCACGAGGTAGCTCCACTTGCCATTAAGATCCAATTTTTCAGGAAGAAAGGGAAAAATGAACAAGAAGTGAAAGTTGTCTCTCTCTTCGTAGAACTCTATTCCCTTAGAAATGAGAGTCTCCCTGACCTCTTTGGATCTCTCCCGTCTGACCAATAAAGTCTTCACAACTTTCGATTTCCGCAAGGAAAATAAATTTATGCGTGTTTTCATTGATAATTCGTGGATTTTTCAGTTGTTGACATCGAAAAAGAAGACGAGAATATAGTGCTCGGACAATCCCATTTCATCAAGACAGTCGAAGACCTCTACGAGGCCTTAAAGAATTCGTCCCCGACCGCAAAGTTTGGAATTGCATTCTGCGAGGCATCAGGAAAGAGGCTGGTAAGGTTTGACGGCAACGATGAAGCGCTGATGAAGAGAGCGGTGAAGAACGCAGAGAGACTGGGGGCGGGCCACGTTTTCATCATACATCTAAGTGATTCGTTTCCAATCAATGTGATACCACACATCAAGAATGTTCCGGAAGTCCTTGGTCTCTATGCAGCAACTTCCAACCCACTATCCGTTGTGATAGCTGAGGATGGGGAGAAGAGAGGAGTCATGGGAGTGCTGGACGGAGAGAAACCACTAGGTGTCGAGAAGGACGAGGACAAGAGGGCGAGAAGCGAATTCCTGAGGACGATAGGATACAAAAAATGAGTGAAATCGGAGACTTCTATGATTTCGAGTCAACTTACTACGATCGCATATACGGTATCTTCAGTCAGGACGTCTCCTTCTATAAGGCACTGTCTGCTGCTCCTCCGTATCTCGAAATTTTCGCAGGTACCGGAAGGATAATATCGAGATTCAAGGGCGGCGTTGGTCTGGAGATAAATTCCAACATGCTCCGAAAATCGGGGAACAGATTCACAAAGGTGATGGGGGATGCAAGGACTTTGCCATTCAAGAGGCATTTCAACACTGTGATAATTGGACTGAACAGCTTCCTGCTGGTCCCAAACAAACAGAAGAAGTTGATCCTGGGGGAGTGTAGGAAAGTACTGAACAGGAACGGATTTCTGTTCATTGATGTCATAAACGGGTTCACCCTAAAGAGAGGTACATACGATATTTCAGATTTCAATGACGGGGAGACAAAGATTTCGCTCACTATGAAAGCGAAGAGATTGAGGGATAGCTATCACCTGAAATATTCCTATAGAATTTTTAACCAGACGAAGAGAAGGGTGGAAAAGACTATAACCATTTACCCCATAACTTTAGTAGTGCTGAGAGAGATGCTGAGATCAGAAAATTTTGAGTTGGACGGAACTTTTGGCGACTACGATCTCTCCCCGCTGGAAGACAGTTCGGAGAAACTGATAGTGAGGGCGAAGGCAATCTGATTACAGGGTGAGTCTGTGAGTGCTAAGGACAACATTGAAAGGATCTTCAAATCACTAGAAGACTTGAAAGAGAGGAATCGAACTGTTCCAATAGTTGTCGAAGGGAAGAACGACATCAGGGCGCTCAGGAGGCTGAGTTTCGAAGGGGAGATCCTCCAGCTTCATTCCCGGATGACTATAGAGAAGTTCTGCCGAGAGCTGTCCCGAGATCACAAGGAAGTCATTCTCCTGATGGACTGGGACCCTAAGGGAAGAAGGCTAACGTCTTCACTGATAAGACACCTTAACTCATACGAAGTCAGGACTGATTATGATTTCTGGAAACTGTGTTTTTCAATGGTGTCGCAGATGTCGAATGTGGAATCTCTACCTTCAGCCTTCTATAGATTAACCTCTGTGAATGGAGTTTCCCGGCGCACTTGACGCACAGTTCCAACTTTGCTACGTAGTGCTCCGAACAGACTGGTTTTCCGCACATCTTGCAGGTTACACCTGCAGGCAGTCCGCATAAGTAGCAAAGGGACAGCACCGTCATTTTACTTCGTCTCCATAATGTTCTTTTAAATTTTTAAACCTTTCGTACAGCGCAATATCATAAACTATCTTTATTGCTCCTCCTGCAACAAAAGAAAGTGCCCCTGCAGCGACGGAAATCAGGTAAGATGAGATGTAAGGACTTCCACCACTAGCTGCGCTCCTTATTGAATTGGTCACTCCAACGACATAACTCCTGTCCCTTCCTGGAACTACGCTGTTGAGGTAGGACTGTCTCGTAGGCACATCCATCTGACTCAGACTCTGTCTCAAGAAGAGAAAGAACAGCGACAGGGACAAGCTTGGGACTAGAGGGATCAGGATGAGGAAAACGTTAGAAGGGAGATGGGTGAAGACCATGGTCCTTACCAGACCTATCCTGGAGGCTATGTAGGGAGTCGCAAGAACGGAAACAGCAGTGATTATATCTACGACAGTGAAAACGTAACCTAGTTGAGAGAAAGTGAAGGAATACCTTACATGGAACCAGTAAGCCATCAGACCCTGGAGAACAAATCCCCCTGCGATAGCATCTACGGAAAAGAGGGCGCTCATGTCCCTCGCTATGATCTTGCTGCTCTTAGCGGGTGGATTTCTTGCAACGCTTCTCTCGCCCTTTATGGAGGGTAGGAACAGGTACGAAACAAGAATCGTTACGGAAAAAGCAATCGACAGGTAGAAAGAAGTTACAAGACCCAAATTCAACGCGAGGGCTCCAAATGAGGAGGCGATATAGCCCCCAAAGGTGTACCGTGCAAATAGACCGTTCTTTTCTTTCTGGTCCTGCTTGATGTCAGCGATTATTGGCTGTTCATAAGCAGAAAAGAGTGTGTTATCTGATGGATTGACGCCGAGCGATCCTATTATCGAGAAGATCGCCTTTAACACTGGACTGGAGAAGAAAAAGAACCCAGTTATTCCGATAAGAAGCAGAAAAGAAAACAGGAGCAGGAAGCTCCTCGAATACCCTCTGCCATATCTTGAAGTTATCAGGAACGTGAGGAACGAGCTGATTAGTATCGAAGAAGTGACCGTTACTCCTGCTTCGATGGCACTCAATCCACTGTCAATCAGGTATATGATTGTGATTACCGAGAATACTCCAAAAACGAACCCCCTGAGTGTCCGGGTACCGAATAGGAGATATCTCGAGTCCATTACTTGAAAACATTGCACATTCTAAATATCTTTTTATCCGAATTAAATCGATAAAACAGTTTTATTCTTCCAGATGATATCGGCTTGATAGAAATGAGCAGCGACCTATCGGATCTATTAAAGGAGTTAAAAATTCAAACCGCAGATGAATTATTCCGAGATATTCCAGAATCAATCAAGACCAAGTCATTGGGTCTTCCCAGGGGAATGGACGAAGACGAGGTCAGGAGAGTCGCAGGCGAATATGCTAGAATGAACAAGACTGTCGATCAACTACATTCCTTCCTTGGTTTCGGTCTTTACAATCATTTCGTTCCTGCTGCTATAGCGAACGTGATCAACAGGAATGAGTTTCTCACCGCATATACCCCCTACCAGGCGGAAATTTCTCAGGGCATGATGCAGGCCCTGTTCGAGTACCAGAGCCTTGCCGCCGAACTGCTCCAGATGGATGCGGTAAATTCCTCAATGTACGACGTGTCAACATCTCTCGGAGAAGCAGTGAGAATGGCAAAAAGCATAACGGGAAAGGACGAATTCATTGTTCCTAAATATATAAGCAGGAACAAGCGTGCTGTGCTGGAGAATTATGCAGATGGCGCACAGATCAAGATCAAGGAGGTGGGCTTTGATGAAAAGGGAATGATAGATCTGACCTCGCTTTCAGAGATGCTCAACGACAACACTGCTGGGGTCTATGCTGAGTATCCAAACATGTTTGGTATCATCGATACCAACATCACGAAAATAAAGGGTATCATAGGAGAGGAGAGGATGTTTGTGGCTGGTATCAATCCCATCTCCCTGGGCGTGTTGGCGCCTCCGGGGAAATTTGGTGCAGATATTGCAATAGGCGAGGGTCAGGTGCTCGGCCTGGGACTCAATTTCGGAGGCCCAGTTATCGGAGTATTTGGCACAAAGGAACAGTACATCAGGAAGATGCCAGGAAAGATAATGGGGATGACCAAGGACCACAATGGCAAAGTTGCTTTTTCGATGATTCTTCAAACTCGAGAACAGCACATAAGGCGGGAAAAGGCCGTCACCAACATGACTAGCAATCAGGCATTGATGGCTGTTGCTTCTGCCGTATACCTATCTTTGCTCGGCGATTCTGGACTGAAGAAGATAGGGGAGGTCAACATGGGTAGGACTAAGGAACTCATCGAGATAGCAAGTGAGTTTGGCGTAAACTTTCCTTATGATGGTTCACCAGTTTTCAACGAATTTCTGATCAGACTCGATGAATCCAAGACCTTTGTCAACAGAATTGCGAAGAAATACAACCTGATTCCTGGTTACACACTCGGAAAAGAGTACGGATTCAGCGACAGAAATCAGGTCAATGTAGTGGTCAACGTCACTGAAAGAAACACCAATGAGGACTTTGCTGCCTTCAAGGAATTCCTGAGGGAGGTGGCATAGATGTACCATCAGGCAGTGTTCGATGAGCCAATAATACTTGACCTCAAGGGAAGACGGACCATCAAGATCCCACTCGAGGATGTAAAGTTCAAGATAGAAGTCCCTGAAATAATGAGGAGAGAGAGTTCTGGAATGGGAGACAGGGAAGAGTTCTCCGTGATCAGACACTATGTGAAACTTTCTGAGATGAACTTCGGTGTGGATTCCGGTTTCTATCCCCTGGGTTCGTGCACGATGAAGTACAACCCGAAGATCAACGACGAAATTGCGAACCTTGAAGGATTCAGGATGATCCATCCACTTCAGGATACCAACGAAGTTCAGGGCGCACTGAGGCTTCTTTATGAACTCACCGAATCTCTCAAGAAGATAACTGGAATGGATGAGATAACACTTCAACCACTTGCGGGTGCGGGAGGTGAATTCACCGGTCTGTCAATAGTGAGAGAGTACTTCGATTGCAAGAAACAGTGTGACACCAGAACTGAGGTTGTGGTGCCTGATTCCGCACACGGATCTAATCCTGCATCTTCTCACATGGCGGGATTCGAAGTCGTTCAAATTCAATCCACTCCAGATGGAACAGTAGACATCGAAAAGTTCAAGGAAGCCGTTACGGAGAAGACCGCGGCATTCATGATAACAAATCCAAACACGTTAGGAATATTCGAGGACAAGATTGTTGAGATGGCAAATTACGCTCACTCCAAGGGGGCACTTCTCTATTATGACGGTGCCAATCTGAACGGGATCATGGGTAAGACAACTCCAGCAAAGATGGGATTCGATATCGTCCATCTGAACTTGCACAAGACGTTCTCGACTCCACACGGAGGCGGAGGACCAGGGTCCGGACCGGTTGGTGTTGTTGAGAAATTGAAGGATTTCCTTCCTTACCCGCTGGTCACTTTTGATGGCAAGAACTATCACAACGACTATGTCCCTCCAAAAACGATAGGTAAGGTCGCGAGTTTCTATGGCAACTTCGGAGTCTTGGTGAGAGCCTGGACGTACATCAAGATGATGGGAGAGGAAGGACTCAGGGATGCCTGTGAAACCGCAGTTCTGAATTCGAACTACATGAGGAAGAAATTTCAGGAGTTCATGCCAGTCCCGGGGAAAACCATCAAGAAGCACGAGTTTGTAGCGTCTTCCGTGGGGGCAAATATGCCTAAGGCCGGAGATATAGCAAAGCACCTTATAGACAATGGGATCCATGCGCCCACAATATATTTCCCCCTCATTGTTCCCGAAGCTCTAATGATAGAACCGACAGAGAGCGCAACAAAGGCAGAAATGGATCAATTTGTCGAAGCGGTAAGACAGGCTCTCAAACTACCTCACGAAACGTTTGAGAAAGAACCCCTGAACTTAAAGGTCACGAGGATCGACGATGTAGATGCATCAAAGAACCCCAAACCAACTCTGAGGCTGGCAAGGAAAGAACAGAGAGAACCCTTACAGCAGCAAGTAATTTAAGTTCCCAACAATTCACCTGCCAGCGGAGGTTGCCGAGCTTGGCCAAAGGCGACAGACTCAAGATCTGTTTCCAT
>JACWAC010000115.1 GCA_014874235.1 Thermoplasmatales archaeon | reverse complement strand
GGTATTGACATATATACCATAATGTCCCTGACTGCTTGCATCAAAATAGACGAAGGAGTAGTAATAGCTGTAGTTCGAGGTGGGAGGAATAAATGAATTCATTGGCATTCCACCTCCATTCCCCATCATCCCCCAGATATTGCCCTCATATGGGGGAGGAACTGAGGTAATGGTAAAGTTGTGGTAAGCATCGGTATCAACGTTTATCTCCATGAATTTTACCTTCACGCCTTGTTTGATTTCCATTGTAGGATTGATGTCTCCGTAAATGGAGAAACTGTACATGCTCACGTTTGAATTCATCGGCCCCATTTCTACGGAGATCGTTGAACTGGAATTGATGTATATGGTATGATTGCCCACGTAAACACCAGAAGGAGGATTTGAAATTCCTGTCAGTTCGGATTGATCATCAGAGGAGAGCTAGTGCATCTGTGACTAATATCCGCTTCATAGACGATCACCACAGAAGAAGCCAGAACCAGTACAACAAGCAATGCAATGAGTTTAGTTTTCATTCTTTCTCACTCTCAAATTTTTTCGTATCAGTCGATTTTTTTCTAATATTGATTCGCCGACTGTAGGTCCAACAGAAAGGATATCGGAACAGCTAGAAAGCATATGGGATACCCTCAATTTTAAGTCTCTTTCTGACTCTGGTAAGAGATATCAGCTGATCTTCCTTGTGCGACTTAATAGCCTTGGAAATTGGAGGAACTGCGAACACTTTGACAAACGTATCCGAAATAGGAATGACAGCTGTTTCCCTCGGTGCATTCAACGCTATTTCCACCTTGGGGATCATTTTGCACAGATTGTCATTACAGGGTCCCTTTATGTATTTTAGTACAAGAAAAATCTCTCTTATCCGATTTTTCTGTAAATATTCCTCGGACTCTTTCGTGAATTTTATCACGGTTTGAACCTCTTTAGTAGGAGAGAGTTACTTACGACTGTAGTGGAACTGAACGCCATCGCAAATGCTGCTAGGAAAGGCAGGGTATTGTATATTCCGGCTCCGAAGAAGGGAATCAGGGCTCCTGCTGCAATAGGTATGAGTGCTGCATTATAGGCGAATGCCCAGGTGAGATTTTGTTTAATCTTCCTGATGGTCTTCCTCCCTAACTTTAAACTTATATAGACGTCGTAGAGCTTGTTCTTCATTAGAACCATTCCGCCCGTTTCTTTGGCTATATCGGTGCCACTTCCTATTGCTATACCGAGATCAGCTTTTGCAAGCGACGGCGAATCGTTTATTCCATCACCTACCATCGCGACGACGTTCCCTCCTTTCTGAAGCTCTTCTATTTTTTCCAGTTTTTGGTTGGGTTTAACGCTAGCGAGTACGTTCTCGATGTTCACCTTCTTGGCTATAGCTCTTGCTGTCACTTCGTTGTCCCCGCTTATCATCCAAGTTTCAATACCTAAACTCTTCAATGCCGCAATGGCCTTGATACTGTCGTCCTTCAGAGTATCCGCCAGCGCGATGAGACCAACGATTTCGGAATCCAGTGCGATGATCAGTACGGTCTTACCATCAGTTTCAAGCTGCTTAATTTTAGATTCAAATGGTTCGGTCTTGATTCCAAATTCCGTCATTAAGTCCCTGTTCCCAACTAGTATTTCCCTGTCAGATTTGCAGGACACCCCCTTCCCGGGTATGTAGTTGAACTTGTCGGGAAATTTTACATCTATATTTTCGCTCTTCGCCCTTCTTAGGATAGACTTCCCTACGGGATGTTCCGAGTTTGCCTCAGCCGTTGACGCATATTTGAGTATCTCGTGGACTCCAATTGAGGAGAGAGATATGACATCTGTGACTTCCATCTCCCCCTTGGTAATGGTTCCGGTCTTGTCGAATGCAACTACGTTGACTTTGTTCGCTATTTCCAGATACTCTCCTCCCTTCACCAGTATTCCGTTCTCTGAGGCCTTGCCAGAAGATACCATAAGGGCAGCCGGAGTTGCTATTCCGAGTGCGCAGGGGCAGGCTATGATGAGTACTGATACGAACACGAGTAGTGAGAACGTCAACCCAATATGCCCGATATAGTACCAGTAAAGGAACGATAAAATTCCAATAGACACCACCGCGGGAACGAAGTAGGAAGAAACTTTGTCTGCCAGCCTCTGTATAGGTACTTTTGCAGAATTCGCATTTCTGATAGTTTCAACTATCTCGGATAGGGTAGTGTCGCTACCAATTTTCTCTGCCTTTATCTTTATGGCACCGAAAGAATTTACCGTTCCCCCAACGACCCTGTCACCCACATTCTTGTCGACTGGAACGCTCTCCCCCGTAATCATGGATTCATCGATGGATGTGTTTCCATCGATTATCACCGAATCCGTAGGTATTCCATCGCCAGGTTTGACGAGTAGAATATCTCCAACCTTTATCTCTTCTGCCTTTATTTCCAAGATTTGCCCATCCTTAACGAGATTGGCAGTCTTTGGCAAGAGGGAGACCAACTTGCTGAGTGCCTCAGACGCCCTTGATTTTGTCAGGTGTTCCATGAGCGTGCCCGTTAGTATTAGAGATACTATCGCAGTTGAAGTATCGAAGTAGATTCCGGTTGAGGGGAAAAATGAAGGGAAAATGACCACTCCTGCACTGTACCCCCATGCTGCAGTTGTGCCGATTGCTATAAGGGTGTCCATATTTCCTGCTCTGTTTTTAAAGGCATCTATCGTTCCCTTGTAGAACCTCAATCCTGGATAGAATTGTACAACGGAAGCCATTATCAAAGTAACATATGCCCAATATTCAAAGTGGATAAGATAAGTAAACAGAATAACTGGAATGGTAAAGGCCCAAGAAAGTGTCAGCAGTACCTTTAATCTCTTCAGCTCTTTTTCCGGCTCTTCAAATTGATCCTTGCAATTCTCGCTGCAGAAGTAATAATTCTTGCCGTACTTAAAGCTCTTTATTGTCGCCGTCGTTTCATCGACGTACATTCCGCAGATTGGGTCTCTTGCCATTCAATTCGCTCCCTTAGTTCGTTTAAGATTAGCAGCATCAGCCGCTGCGCGAATGCCCCATCTATTCAGATGCATACTTGTGGGGATCTAAGTCAAATTGTTTCTTGCAGTCGTTGCTACAGAAGTAGTAGGTTTTGCCAGAGTGTTCAGATTTTAGTGCCGTTTTGGGGTCGACGTTCATCCCACAGACTACATCTCTTTCTACATTTTTCTTTCTGAACATGTCATCTCTACCTGTAGAATTCAAACTGGTACTAAACCGTTCCCAAGCACCTGAATTAATAACCGAGATGCAATTTGCAACATCTCAAGACAGCCAGCGCCCTACCGTTTTCATTTCTCTTCTACACAGAATCCTGTCTTTCTGATTCGCAGGTGAATAAGAACGGAGTTGAGTTGACAAATTCTCTAACGTGGTGCCTTACCCTTTGCTATTATGTCATTTCAATGACGCTATTCTAACAATCATAACTTCGTTCCATGGTTTAAAATCTGAAACGATATCGACTGATAATGAATAAAATTTTGCATAACTGAATTACGTGAATTGTGCATTTCGCACAAAATATGCTCTAATACTTAGGTCAGATTTGAGATTGGTGATTCAATGTTTGAAAAGAAACAGATGGAGAAGGATGTAGTGTGTGGAATGAATGTAGATCCCAATGGAGCATCTAGTACGGTGCATATGGGGAAGACGTTCTATTTTTGTAGCAGTGATTGCAAACAGAAATTTGATTCCGACCCACACAAATACATGTCTGGTCAGATGGG
>JACWAC010000114.1 GCA_014874235.1 Thermoplasmatales archaeon | reverse complement strand
ACTAGTTACGAAACTCATCGAAGAACCATAATCTGGATTAGAGAAGATTATGACTTGACGGTCACGATGTCCACGTAGAAGTAAAGTGTTTTCCCCGCAAGGAAAGAGTTTCCATTTATGTAGTAATAGCTGCCAGATACTCCGCTGATGTACGAAGTATTCGAAAGGATGGTGCCATTAACCGCACTAGTGTAATAGCTGATACTGGAGTTACTCCCACTGCCCGTAATGTTCTCGGCAATGATGCTCAGTCCCTTTGAAGAAGTATAGGGATAGTATTGGTTTCCTACCGCGGGCTCATTTTCTATCTCAACATACCATCCGTTATCACTCAAAACGTAAACGTTCCATCCATATGAGGGACTCTTGAGAGTTTCTCCTTGATGTGGGGAAACGCCAAATTCTGCTTTGAATGTACTGTTATTCAACAGCTGATATGTCGGAACGCTCCCATTTATGTTGTATTTCGTTATCAGACTGGTATTCTCTGACCCGTATCCAAGTGATGGAGGAATTGTCAAGATACCGGATTGCCCTTTTGCCATACCTACCAGCCCATTATCAAATCCAGTTATCATCGACCCCGATCCAACGGTATCATTGAGAACCGTGAAAGGAGGATGATACTTGAAGTCAGGTGCTTTCGGATATGAGGTGTTGTTGTTGGCTATGCTCGCCATGTTTGTATCGAATATCTGAGGATTCCCGTCAATAATTATGTACCCGTAATACCAGAGCGTAACGTTGTCTCCCGTCTTTACGACAGTCAACTTGGGTTGAACGTAATGATACGCACCGTATGATGCAACTGGGACTATTATCACCAGCGCCATCAACAGTATTATCAGGTTCCTGAACTGCATTTACTCTGTAACAATATCACTGATAAAAAACTACTCATTTCTTTGTACTATTCGGTCCATCAAAACATAAAACATTTCTAATTAGGAAAGCTATAGAATGATGGACAGAAAAGTTGCCTACGGCAGTCTAATCTTCATCGCCGTTGTGTGGGGGTCGACTTTTCCTGTCGTGAAATTATCCTTAAATTTCATTGATCCTATTTCCTTTAATGTCTTTAGATTCGCAGTGGCAACCTTGGTGCTGTTGCCTTTCATTTTCAGGAAGATAAACAAGAGGGACGCTCTCTATGGCTCACTCGTCGGAATACCGCTCTTCGCTGGTTTTGCGACACAGACGATCGGTTTAGAATACACTTCTCCTTCAATGTCGGGCCTTATAACAGGAATGTACGTCATTCTAACTCCGATTCTTTCGATTCTTGTTTTAAGAACTAGAGTCGATATGATCAAGATATACCTGGCAGTTGGAGCATTCGCTGGAATGGCCCTCATGACAGTTTCGTCTACATCAGGAGAGGCACTGGGGAATGTCCTGACCATAGGAACTGCCTTCAGCTATGCTTTGCAGTTGATACTTACAGAAAGATACCTTCAACAAGGCAATCCATTGGTATTCACATTTTTTCAGATGTTGGTAGTTACTGTACTAAGCCTCTTAATCAGCCCCGGGTCAATTATGAAAGTTGGCATCCTCTCAAACAGTTACGTTTTGTTCTCTGTTTTGTTCAATGGGATATTGGGTTCTTCCTTTGCAATATGGCTCATGAGCGTTTCGGTACAGAACACGAACGCCTATGTCTCTGCTATGATACTTGTCATGGAGTCTGTTGTTGCGGTACTTGTTTCGACGTTTTTCTTTCACTTTCCTCTGACCAACCAGATGATCATTGGAGGGACTATTATTGTCATTTCGATGGTACTGGCGGTGAACAGGGAAAATAAGAGGATATAATGAGACAGTGCAACCAGTCTTGATAGAAACTAGTTAATGCTTGGATGTTTCTACAGCCCTTCTCCATAGTGCCTTGCGAAGATTCGGAAGACCTTCGAACCTCTCGACCGTGAATCCATCTGCAAACCGTGGTATTCTGGACATCCTGACGTAGAGACCCCCCACTTCCCTTGTCTTTGCCTGTGCCCTGACCAGGATGGCAGGGATATCATCCTTAGCACGGAGAAGGACGTCCGAAATTTCGTCCTCCATTTCATTCTCAGAGTCGGGCTTCAGAACTAGATCCTTCAAGAATTCAGATTCCGGGATACCCCTCCTGAATATTATTGCTGTTTCTAGGTCTTGGAGATAACCAAGGAATTTCCTGTAATTTTTCTCCCATGGTTTATCCCTCAGTAAGAGTAACCCTATGTCCGACTGGACAGACCCCAGTTGGGTAAAAAACGTTTCAATTTCTGAGTCATAATCTTCTTTGGTGTTTGAGATCACGCACTCAAACTTCGGAAATTCTGCTGCTTTTTCCATTTCAATCAATGTCGATTGATAAACTTGGCTTAAAATTACTGTTTTAAAACCCAATAAGATGAGTTAAAGAAATAAAAAAGTAAAATCAAGATTGCAGTTTCACTTCGATGTTTATTCCATCCGGAAGCTGGATCCTCATGACCTGCCTGATTGTCCTCTCGTCTGCGTCTATGTAAATGAGTCGCCTGTGGACCCTCATTTCCCACCTGTCCCAGGTGGCAGTGCCTGCCCCGTTTGGGGCCTTTCTTATCGGCACAATGAGCCTCTTTGTGAGTAGCGGTATTGGACCCTTCATCTCAACGCCTGTCCTGCCTGCGAGTTGCCTAATTTCAGTGCAAACGTTATCGACTTTCTTTACATCAGTTCCAGATAGTGATATCTTCATTCGGTAGGAAGGCATTTAAATTCACTACTGGGTTTTCTTTTCCAGATCGATGCATTGACCCGCAGCAACGGTCTGTCCCATATCCCTTACGGCGAACCTTGCCATAGGAGGAAATTCTGACATCTTCTCTATGACCATTGGTTTGGATGGAACGATCTTGACTATCGCTGCATCTCCCGTCTGGATGTGCTGAGGATGATCTTCCTTGGTTGTTCCTTGTTTCGGATCAATTGTCCTGATGATTTCAGTTATCGTGCATGCAACCTGTGCGGTATGCGTGTGGAAAACCGGGGTGTATCCTGCCGCAATAATTGATGGATGGTTGAGCACAACAATCTGTCCCGTGAAGCTCGAAACGACCGTCGGAGGGCTAGAAACCAGGCCAGCGACGTCCCCTCTCCTGATGTCAGTCTTTGCGATTCCCCTAACATTGAATCCGACGTTGTCTCCGGGTTCGGCCTGTTGGATCTGTTCGTGATGCTCCTCGATTGATTTCACTTCGCCCACCTTGTGGGAAGGTTCGAAAATAATGTTGTCTCCAATCTTCATGACTCCAGTTTCTACTCTCCCTACTGGGACTGTTCCTATTCCGGTAATGGAATAGACGTCTTGAACTGGGAGTCTGAGGGGCTTGTCCGTTGGCTTCGGTGGAATTGTCAGTTGATTCAGTGTGTCCAGGACCGTCTGTCCAGTCCACCATGGAAGGTTGGGACTCTTCTTCATGATGTTGTCCCCCTTGTATCCAGAGGTAGGTATTACTGAAACGTTCTTGTATCCAACCGACGCAAGGAGCTGCTCTATCTGCTTCTTGACTTCCTCAAACCTCTTTTGAGAATATGGTGGTTGAGTTGCATCCATCTTGTTGATTAGAACAATCATTTGTGGAACACCAAGAGTTCTTGCAAGGAAGACGTGCTCCCTCGTCTGTGCCATGACACCCTCTCCGTCCCTTGCCGAGACTACGAGGAGCGCAGCATCTGCTTGGCTGGTTCCTGTTATCATGTTCTTGACGAAGTCCCTGTGGCCCGGAGCATCGATTAGAGTGAAGTAGAATTTGTCTGTTTCAAACTTCCTGTGTGCGACATCGATAGTAACTC
>JACWAC010000113.1 GCA_014874235.1 Thermoplasmatales archaeon | reverse complement strand
ACGAAATCCATTGGGGATTGAATATTCTCACCAGCCGGACCACGAGTCCTCACGTGAGCAATAAGATGCTTGATAGCACCCTCGTAATCTTTGCTTTTGAGTGCATTTAGGTACGATAACACTATGTCCTTCGTTCTGTTTGCTTGGTCTGTCATTCTCTTCGCCCCTTGCCGGTGAATGGTCCATCTTTCACTTGTAGAACAATCTTACCCAAGTTATGACCACGTATACCAAAGTCATAAGCTTCTTTAGCTTTTTCCAGTGGGAATATCCTCTTGACGATTGGTTTAACGATTCCTTTATCAATCAGACTCGCAATCTCTTCAAGTTGCATTCTATCGGGCCGGACCTGCATTGAAATTCCTTTAACTTGATGTTCAGTGGCAATTTTTTCACTAATGTCGTCAGCTATAGTAACGAGCGTACCACCTTCCTTCAATACCTTCCAGGATCTTCCAAGGGTATCTCCTCCAACGGTGTCAAGTACCACATCGATATTCTCAACTTCGTATTTTCCTTTAGCAGTTAACGAACGTTCTGTATCATGGTTCATAGCACTTCTCTTTCCTGCCTCTCCGTGACGCATAATTATCAAATCCAAAATCTCAGACCTCTCATTAAACGGTAATTTCGATGTAGGTCTATATATAAAAGGGTAACCTACCTTTTTCACTTACTCTTTTGACGATTTCTATTAATAATGGTTCGTACTACCTAATTGTTAGCATCTACGAACTATTATATAGCACGAATATATTAGGATGGGTGAAAAATCTTAATCATACCATAACTGAGGTACCGGAAAGAACCGAGCTAGTGAACAATTTCACGAAAATGACCGATGACGTTATGATATGGAGGCACAAGATACTCAGGAATGAGGGATTGACGAGACCGGGCCTTTTCATAATGTCCTTTGTGAGTAATAAGGGCCCTTTAAAGTTGACGGATTGTTCAACCAGTCTTGGAGTTTCGAAACCCACGGTCACGAAGATTGTCGATAATCTGGAGAAGGATGGATTCGTCAAGAGGATGAGGGAAGGAGAGGACAGGAGGAATTACTATGTCCACCTTACCGAACAAGGAAGAGAGAGACTGGAAACATTGAACAAGCAGGTAGAGGATGTCTTCTACAATGCAACGAAAGACCTCAAGATCGAAGATGTAAAGGCCCTCAATACTTTAATTCCCGTCGTCAGGGACAAACTAAGATCTATTTCAAAACAGAACTAAGAGGGAAACTAGATGTACGAAAATGGAAACGGAAAAGGAGAATACGATAGGCATTACACGAACAGAGTGATGATGCTGCTCGCATTGATTGTGATTATAGTGATGTATGTAGAGGGAATGCTCACTCCCTCCCTTCCTAGCATAGCGTCAGAGTTTAAGGTAAGCGTCTCGCAAGTGAGCCTGGTGCTTTCGAGCTATCTGGTCGGAGGGGTCGCTCTCACACCTATAGTGGGCAAGCTCGGAGACATCTACGGGAAGAAAAAGATTCTTTCGATATCGCTGATAGTGTATGCGATATTTGTTTCGGTTACGGGATTCTCTCCAAACTTCACCTTCATGGTAGTTTCCAGAGCCATCCAGGGAATAGGTCTCACGATCCTTCCTCTGGGAATGAGCCTAATAAGGGAAGAGTTCCCAAAGGATATGATTCCAAAGGCACAGGCCCTGATAAGCGCGATGTTTGGTGCCGGTTTTGCAGTCAGTCTCCCACTGGGATCTTTTGTTTCCAATGACTTCGGGTGGAGATGGACCTACCATTCGGCAGTACCGTTTGTAGTCGTTGCGACCATAGTGGCCCTGATAGTGATCAAGGAATCGAAATACAAGAGACCACAGGTGAAGATCGACTATGTGGGTGCGACGCTTTTGGCTACAGTACTGGGACTCTTTGTATTTGCCCTCTCTGAAGGCCCCGTTTGGGGTTGGACTTCTACAATGTTAATAGGAATGTTTGCCATTTCTGCAATTTTAGTAGCTCCACTGATCCTCTACGAATTCCGATACACTAGGAGAGGCGGGGAAGCACTTCTGAATTTCAGGCTTCTGGGCGAGCGAAATGTTATGGTTACGAATCTCGCAGTCACCATTTCCGGTATGGGAATGTTCCTTGCGATGCAGGCTCTTACATACAGATTTGAGTTACCCGCTCCGGATGGCCTGGGCAAATCAATTCTCGGTACCGGGATATCGTTGGTTCCCTTCGCAGTAGGGATGCTGGTGTTTGCACCGATAACCGGGCAGTTCATCTCTAAGGTTGGTGTAAAACCGTTTGCGGTGCTTGGAAGTGTAGTAGCGGCCTTAGGTTTCCTCTTCCAGGCACTGATTCCATCCTACACAATAACAATGTTGCTCGAATTTGTGACGGGTGCAGGGCTTTCGATGGTTAATGCATCAGTGATCAATTTCCTGATCTTGACGGTCGATCCGAGGGAAATGGGTCTCGCTACGGGAATGAACGGTACGTTCAGGAGCGTTGGAAGTGCTATTGGTGCTCCCACAGCAGGGTCACTTCTATCTACCTTCACTGCTTCCTATACGATAGCCTATGTCGGTGGTCATCCAATTACAAGAGTTCTTCCATCGCATCTAGCATTTTACTACGCATTCATTATCGCCGCGGTAACGTTCGTTGCAGGCATTGTGACAGTTCTATTCGGAAAGGAAGTCCTGGGAAAGAGAACAGCGAAGGAGAAGGAGAGAAAGATGTTCGAAGCAGAGTATCAGACCAAGTAGAATCCCCTTATTTTATGTTATTTTTCCCCTTTCCAATAACAACGAAACGGACCGATCTGCAGATTTTTGACTTTCTACGGAAAGTATATTAGTTTAATATAGCATTTATATGCAAATGACTGGAATATTCCTCAACATATTCACTCAGTCGTTTGAACAATATTCGATTTTGTGGCTTCTCCTCTCTGGTGTGATTGGCGGTCTTATAAGTTCTACCATAAAGTTCCTGTACGATCAGGTTTGGGGCCCAGCCCTTCAACAGAGACGTGCAACAAAGACAGCAATTGCCAATTATAAGTACCCATTACTGAGGGCAGCGGATACCCTGGACAGAAGAATTCAGAATTTTTACCAGTACGGTGACCCCGAATGGTACAACAGCAAAACGGACAATTACTATAGACGCACTATGCAATATGTATTTGGGAGCTACTTTGGATGGAGCAGAATATTGGAGCAAGAAGCTGGATTATTCGAACCAGAAGGGAGGATATTTAATACTGAATTCTACAGGGTATTCAAGGGATTGACCAGTTTCTATTATCTCAAAGATTTCGCCAATGCAAACGCTGGACACATAGAAAAAGCAACCATCCCTAGATTTGCCCTCACAGCAATGGGAGAGCTAATGATTAACAAGAATGCTCCACAAGGAGGATCTAAAACCAATGGCTCGATCGGCTCAGATAAGGTGATAGGTTTTCTTGAGTTCTTGAAATTAGCCGACACTCCAGAATTCTTGAAATGGTTCGGATACTTGGACAATCTATTCAACATTGGAAGAAAGACTAGTTCAGATCTTAAATGGAATCGTGTCCTGATTTTCGCAACCAACCTGAGGGTCTTCGTTAATTTCTTGGATCCGAATCACAAGTTGACGGCAGGTAGGAGTATTTACTATCTCAACGACATGGATTCGCAAGTAGCAGCTGTGGTAAGAAAAGAGCTCGTTGAATCCGGGTTCGATCAGCTGATTGCAAAATGAGGGAGACCTTTTTGATTTCCTTCATAAGCTGCAAGCAGCAATGGAGTGGGGCCGATCGGATTTGGACCGACGACCTCCCGGTTATCAGCCGGGTGCTC
>JACWAC010000020.1 GCA_014874235.1 Thermoplasmatales archaeon | reverse complement strand
GAGTTCATTGTTCATGGACGGAAAGAAGAAAATCGAGTGGGCAATGAACTGGATGCCCGTTCTAGAAACT
Source organism: Thermoplasmatales archaeon (assembly GCA_014874235.1). Lineage (GTDB taxonomy): Archaea > Thermoplasmatota > Thermoplasmata > Thermoplasmatales. Next base: position 13,150 of record JACWAC010000020.1, on the reverse strand, counting down.
GTCAGGAAGGATTTCATTTCAAAGAAACCATTCAAAGATCTGAAGGTTTCTATGGCCCTTCATCTGGAAGCGAAGACGGCCGTTCTCGCTTATACACTCAAGGGAGGTGGAGCCAAAGTAAGAATTTCCGCGTGCAACCCGCTCAGCACTGACGATGAAGTTGCCCAGTCTCTGCAAGAGGACTATGGAGTGAGTGTTTTTGCGAAGAGAGGATTGAACAGGGATGAATATTACGAGTATCTGCACAAGACCATCGAGAATGAGCCAGACATTATCATTGACGATGGTGGCGACTTGACGGCCCTTGCCCTGAGGGACAAAGCCATCTACAAAGGTATAAAGGGCGGTAATGAGGAAACGACGACTGGCGTTGTGAGACTGAAGAATATGGAAAGGGCCAAGGTCCTGAAATTTCCCATGTTTGACGTTAACGATGCACTGATGAAGCATCTATTCGACAACAGATACGGCACAGGTCAGAGCACAATAGATGGAGTCCTGACTGCAACAAATTTAGTGATCGCAGGAAAAAAAGTAGTAGTGGGCGGATACGGATGGTGTGGGAGGGGCATTGCAAACAAGATGAGGGGCCTTGGAGCCAATGTTACCGTGACAGAAATCGACCCGTTCAAATCCATAGAGGCCCATATGGATGGATTTGTTGTTGAACCGATGAAGGACGCAATAAGGAATGCGGACTTCGTTATCACTGCGACTGGAGTGAAGGACATAGTTACGCCCGAGTTATTGAAAAATGCGAAAGATGGCATCATACTTGCGAATTCCGGACACTTCAACAATGAGGTCGCGGTGGACGACATGGAAAGGAAGTTTGGAAAGGGAAAGATTGTCAGAAAGAACGTCACAAGATATTCCGTGGGTAGCAAGAAAGCTTATGTGTTGTCTGATGGCAGATTGGTCAACCTCGCATCGGGTCAGGGGCACCCCGCAGAGATCATGGACCTATCGTTTTCCATTCAGGCTCTCACTGCAAAATTCATAGCAGAAAATCCACCGAAAGAGGCCAGGGTATACCCAGTTCCGGAAGAAATTGATCTTCAGGTCGCAAATACATACCTGCACTCTTATGGTATAGAGATCGACAAACTTTCAAAGGAACAACTGAGGTACATCAATTCGTGGCAGGAGGGTACCTGATTTGTCGGGTTCTATCCAATAAGTCCAAACTCTTTCTCTTTATCTTTGAAATTTCTTTTAAGCATGTATAAGTTATCTATCTCGCTTAGTCTTATTACGTTGACCTGCTTCCTAATCTCGTGAAAAGTGCCAGAGAGAAGAGTGTCAAGCTTTTTATCGTTCCTGTTTTCTATTATTATGTATAGATTACTGTTCCATTTATCATAGGCGTGTTTTAATTTTGACATCGCCGCCTCTATGCTGCCACCCACTTGTACCTCGAAAACATAAGTTGGAACACCACTATATATTCTCTTCCAGACTGCATCAAGTCTGAAACTATCCATGGGATATTCTTTCTCCGCTGAGAATCCTTGCATCCTCCCCATTTCAACCAGAATATCTCTCGTCTTATTGTGGTCTGGTTGCTTCATCGTGGTTGTATGGCCTGTTGTTTGATCCGATTCCACTAAAGAAGAAACTTGGATTCCAGTCATTCGCCTAGAGATTTCAGCAGAGGTTTTTCCACTCAGTTCCTGGAACCCGGATCTCAGTGAGAGACTCATATCGCCTATTGCAGTCTTTTTGTCTATCCAGTCGCTATGTGGAATCTGATTGAGTACGTCAAATTGAAACCTTAGAGGCCATATCACTTCTTTCCTGGATATTTCTTCCGGCCAGAGAGGTCTGTCCTGCCTGAACTTTGTTGATATCGTTCCGTTCCCTATTATCCCGGAAACGGGTGAAGTCACATAAAAATAGACAGTATCACCAGTATCGAGTCTCTCCCACAGACTAATTTGACTTTCTTTCAGGCCCCAAGTTCCATTAGTGTCGAACGCCGACACCCAGTTCTGCGGTTTTCCCAATGCAAGCCAATACATTTCGAAATTTAATGAAGCTGAAGATTAAAAAATTTTTGTAAGGAATCAAATAGGGTAAGCAAACGATAAATAATCAATAGTGGATATGGCGGTGTGCCGTTCGAGAAATTGGCCGAGATGATACTTCCTAGAGAAGTCATCGGGGGCCATGGTGCAATTGAAAAGACTGGTGAGGTCTTCAAGAAACTTACAAGCTCGAAGAGAGGAATAATAGTTTCTGGGAATCTGAGTGTGAAACTAGCGGGTGAAAGAGTCAAGGGACTTCTCGAATCTTCCGGTATTGAGGCCGATATTTTGATTACAGATCGTGCCACCGAAGAGAATGTGGAAATGGTCAAGGCAAAGACAAAGGATTTCGGTGCAAAGGTCATCATAGGCATCGGTGGAGGGACGAAGATCGACATTGCAAAAAAGAGCGCCTTTGACCTTGGATTAGATTTCATTTCAATTCCTACTTCTGCGAGCCACGATGGCGTTGCAAGTCCCAGAGCCACGATAATCAAGGACGGCCTATCATCGTCAGTTGAGGCAAACATGCCCGCTGCTATCATCGCTGACACGGAGATCATAGTGACCGCACCATTCAGGTTCCTCGCATCTGGTGCTGCAGACGTACTGTCAAATCTTCCGGCACTTAGGGACTGGAATCTTGGACACAGGCTAAAGGGAGAGCGGGTCAGCAGTTCCGCATATGCAATTTCTGAGTTCGCTGCTCGGGAGATAATAAACAACGCTTCCCAGATCAAACCACATGTCGAAGAAAGCGTCTGGTTAGTTATAAAGCAGATCGTATTTTCTGGTATAGCCATGAGTATCGCAGGCAGTTCTCGGCCCGCATCGGGATCTGAACACATGTTTGCCCATGCCGTTGACACGATAAAGAAAGGGAACGGATTGCATGGTGAGCTCTGCGGCATAGGATCAATAGTGGCGATGTATCTGCACGGGGCTGACTGGGTCCTTGTCAAGAATACCCTCCAGACGATTGGTGCCCCAACCACCCTAGACCAAGTTTCACTGACGGAAGAAGACGCGATACAAGCACTGATGATGGCACACAAGACAAGACCCGAACGATATACAATTCTTGGAGAGAGCGGACTTAGTGAAAGCGCTGCTCGAGAAGCGCTGCACATAACGGGAGTTGCCTAATGGTAATTACGCTGGTTCCAAAAAATATAACAAAAACAGGGTCTGTATTCCAGTACTTCGCGCCCGCTCCGGAGTGCAACGTTTGCAATCTTAAGAACGTTTGTCACAACCTTAAACCCGGATCGTTCTACAGGGTTGTCAAGTTCAGGGAGAAGGAGCACAAGTGCTTCATTCACGAAGGAGACAAGGTCTTTACCGTTGAGGTTGAAGAACAAGAGAGAAGCATAATGATCCCCAAGAAAATTGCCAAAGAAGGGGCAACGGTGACTTACAGACGACCGGATTGCGACGATTATGAGTGCAAGTTCGCAGATGTCTGCATACTGGGCTACATGAAGGACAAATCGAAGATCAAGGTGAACAGCGTTCTGCAGGGTAAGTGCCCCAGGGACTATGGTCTGGTAGAAGCCAAGATAGAATGAGCCTTCTGATTGGAATAATTGGAAAACCCAATGTTGGAAAGAGCACATTTTTCTCTGCACTGACAGAAAGTGCGGCAGAGATCGGTGACTATCCGTTCACTACAATTGAATCAAACAGGGGAGTAACATACGTCAGGACAAAGTGTCCGGATGTGGAACTTGGAAAGACCTGCCAACCGAACTTTGGGAAGTGCATCAACGGAACCAGATTGGTTCCGGTTGAGCTGATAGATGTAGCCGGGTTGGTTCCTGGCGCTCACGAAGGTAAGGGACTCGGCAACAAATTCCTCGATGATTTGAGGAGAGCAGATGGCTTCATTCAGGTCATCGATTCAACTGGCTCTCTCGATCAAAGTGGAAATGCAGTGGGAAAAGGCAAATTTGATCCCATGGAAGATGCTGAGTTTGTCCACAATGAAATCGTGCTCTGGTTGGCCAACATCATCTCCGATGGTCTCATAAGGAACTTGAGAAAACTTGAAAGCGAAGGGGGGAAGCTGGAGACCATAATATACGAAAAAATATCAGGACTGGGTGTGGATCAGAGGGAGGTTTCCGCCGCCATAAAGAACGCAGCGATCCCCAGCAACTTCAAAAAATGGGACGATAAGGTAACCATACGCCTTGCCGATGAAATCATCAGGATGTCCAAGCCAGGAATTATTGTCGCTACAAAGGGAGACAAGATCGATCAGGAAGAGTCTTCAAAGCTTAAGGAAAGAGGAGCGCAGGTTGTGTCCGGAGATTTCGAACTGGTATTGAGAAAAGCATCAAAGGGAGGCCTGATCGAGTATTTTCCAGGAGACACATCGTTCAGAGTGTTGGACGAAGGAAAACTCAACTCTGCGCAGAAGGATGCTCTAAGGAAAGTGAGCGATTTTATGAATCACAATGCGGGTACCCAAACGCAGGAGGCTGTCGAACATCTCGTTTTCACGGTCTTGAAGATGATTGTGGTTTATCCGGTCGAGGATGAGAATCACTGGATCGACAAGAATGGAAATATTCTTCCAGATGCAATACTAATGAGGCAGGGTTCGACTGCTATTGACCTGGCGTACAAGGTGCATTCAGATCTGGGCGATAGATTCATCCGGGCGGTAAATGGTAGGACCAAACGAATACTTGGCAGGGATCACGTCCTTGAAGACGGAGACGTCATAAAGATTGTCGCTGCAAAATAAATTCTCCGAAAGCCTCCGAGAGTTCTTGAATTGAGAGTTCCTCCGGTCTCTTTTCCCCGAACATCTCTGATCGTACTATATTCCGTATTTTTTTCCTCCGTTGGGAGAACAGAATTTTCAAGAACTCATCAAAGCCGTCCGGAATCACCTCATCATTCTTTTCCAATCTTAGAACCGTACTGTATACCTTGGGAGGCGGCGTGAACTTGGAGGGTGGAATATCAAATTTTCTTTCAACCTTGAACTTGAGCTGCATCATTACTGACAATCTGGAATAATCCCTTGATCCAGGGATGGCCGTGATTCTGTCTGCAACTTCCTTCTGGATGGTAACGACACCCTCTTCAAAATCGCTGTTCCAGAGTTTTTCCAGGAGGGGTGAGGAGATGGAATATGGCATGTTTGAAACAAAAACATCGAATTTGGGCCACTCTAGTTTCAAGGCATCTGAATTAATAACTTTGGCATCGGGAAAGGAAACTCTAAGTCTTTCAGAAAAAGTAGTCTCCCTCTCAATCAGAGTTAGCGATTTGTAATTCCTGATGAAACGTGTGAGTTGCCCCAGTCCCGCGCCAACTTCCAGCACATCCTTTTCGGAGAAACTCAAAATAGAGACTATCTTCTCAGCGATTTTCTGGTCGTTCAGAAAATTTATTCCCGCCTGTCTGCTTCTTGGCATCGTCTATCCAGAGACGAACAGTCTGTGTCTTTCGTCCTTGTTCTTGAGCTCCCTGATTATCCGTTCGGTGATCATCTTTTCAGGGTCTCTCAGGCCCTTCACTCTGCTCTTCAGTTCCACAAAATTCTTGAAAGGTCCCTTCTTGCGTTCATCAAGTATTTCCCACATCAGATTTCTTCCCACGCCGTAAAGCAGGTCGAGCTGGTGTAGTCTTGCAGTTACAGGTTGTGCATTGTTGAAGAAACTGACGAATCTCGGTTCGTTACTCTCTATTATCTGCCTCAGAACAAATTCTATCTCGCTCTGAGCGCCGGGAGTGAGTTCTTCAAACGATATCCTTCTTCGGACGCTTCCTATCTTGTCCCTCTTTTCTATGTCCTTACCTATGTACACCCTGTCGCCTATTGCCATTACAACGCCCTGTTTAGGAATGAGCTCGAAGAGTTTTAGCTCCTCCTCACCTATTGCGAGCGATAGTGGTACCCTCTTGAACGCCTTTTCTTCCATCCTGCCCTGTGGTAGAATGTCGAGAACGTACGCAAACTCTTCCAGAGAAATCACCTGCTCTTGTGAAGAGTTTCTACAATCTTGTTCCCAAGATCCGTGTCTAGGGTCTGGATGTGAGGATAGAGAACGGTCCTCAGTTCATCCAGGTTCGCGGGCATGACATCTACTACCTTTACAGCGAGCATCTCCTCCAGCCCCAGAGAAACAAGCTCCTTCTGGAGTTTCTCTGCTTTTTCCGCGGACACCTTTGAGAATTTGGTGACGTGTTTTAGGGCAGCCGTCTGAACATCGTTGAGTTCTCTTCCCTTGGATGCGTCATCGAGCAACTCCTTTGCCTTGGCCAAGGGAATGTAGTTGATCTTCATTCCTCTAATTCACGCCCTCTTTAAATGTATAGGATAAGAAACAACCGTCTTCGGCTTTCCCTGGTCACTTATCTTGACCAGATATGCATCTCCCCTCTGTCCCTCTACCACACCAGTCATACCCTGGAATCTTTTGAAAGGCATACCATTGTGAAAAGATGGTTCAATATCGATAGCCACGCTGTCTCCTACCTCGAACGTCTTAACGATCCTATTTACGGTAATGGGTCCCCTCTCCTTGAACTTCTTCCTCATCTTGTATCTCGTTTTGGATCTGGGACCGTGAGACATTTTTACCATTTTTCTATCCCCTATTTGACTTCGAGCACATTAAGATAATCTATTTTAACGTTTATGTCCAACTCATCTTTGAGATTAGGAACCGTTCTTCCGTGGTCTCCGGTGATGAATTCCTTTATGTATGTACCTGCCTCTGCCTTTATAAGCAAAACCAGCCGGTTTCCGTCGAATCTCTTGACCTCTATGGATCGTATGGTCCGCTCCCTCAGCTTGTCCTTCCGGATGTTCAGGACCCTGCTGGGAGTCTTCTGGCCAATCTTCAGGTTTGAATATCCTTTCAATCTGTCCTCAATATTTGCAGTGTGCTCACCTTCTACCGTCAGCCCAACTTCATAGGTCTTGTCAGATCTCAGGCCCTTCAACTCTTCTATCTCTGAAGGTTCTGCAAAGGACAAATGGATAACTTCCACCCCTTCCTTTGAATCTGCCATGACCCGCTTTGATAGACTCTGGAAGTCTGTGCTCCTTCTCCTTGGTGCTTTCACCTCCACGTAGAACGGTCTTCCGTTTCCCAACATCAGAGCATCAACGTCTTCCCTTCCAGATGCGAAGAAGTCGTAGTTCCTTCCTTCGAGTGCGTTGCACACCGGCTGTCCAACGTATTCCGAGACCGATTTTTCAGACTCTTTCCCCTTTCCAGGTTTGATCCAAGGAGATTGAGGGATTCCCCTGCGCTTCTTCAGGTATCTTCCCTTGACAAATACGGGTCTGACCCACAGAGAATAATCCATGTTGTCCTGGTTTATGATGAAAGTGAGTTCCGGTCTTTCGAAATCAACTGTATAGTGGAGTTCCGCTTCTATCTTTTTTCCCAGCTGGAACTGGAATTCTTCCTTGTAGTTCCTGGTTTTACCGGGCATCTTTGAAATAGATTCGATGTCTCTCTGCAGTTTATCCTTCGAAACCCTGAGACCGATCAGGAATGTGGAGAATTGATAGCCTTTAGTCTCTTCTTTGAACATTTCAAAATAATCATCGATGTGTTCAACGAGATTTCCGCAGAGTTCGCAGACTCCCTCCTGCTCAGACGTCGAATCTTCCTTGTAAGACAGTCTCTCCCTGCATTTATTGCAGAGGTACATCTACTTGACTTCTACTGTCTTCACTACGTTCCCGGGAATTCTGACAAAAACCTTCGAACCACACTCACATTCGAATTGTGTGGTATCTCCTTCGTCCTTGAGTTCCCTTCCACACCTTATGCACTTAAACATTTTCCAGGTCAACCCTCTTGAACTCGGTATTCAGCTCGGGAGAGTAAGCTTCTCCTACAAATTCCAGTCCGCACTTCCTGCACTCCCATATGCCCGGGTGCTTCCTCTTGACCGAAACGTGGTGACATCTAGGACAGATATAAGTGGCCTTCCTGAGATTCTCCATCTCCAGCCACCTCTTCTTGACGGTAGAACCGTACCTGGCCCCGAATCTGCCAGAGCTTCCTACCTTTCGTGTCTTCTTCGTCATGGGCTCATTTCCCCAGTACTCTCTTCCTAATATCTTTTCCCAGTTTTATGGATGTGTCGACAGCAGAAAACAGCTCCTCCTGCGTTATGCTTCCCCCTTCCCCTTTCTGCATGGCAACCACATCTCCGTTCTCGTTTGTTGCAACGGAGAGTCTTGCATATTCAACCTCCTCCTCTTCCAGGTTCGGGTCTGCCAGCATGTTGGAACCAATCTTTGAGAACGTTATCGTTATCGGAATGTGGTTTATTGGCAATGGGAAATCCTCAGCCCCGATTTGCGAAGCCGGTACCTTTGCCTCCAGAAGAGCCGCAACAGCTCCCAGGGAACAGGCATCTATCAGGTTTCCGTCGTAGTCCAGAATGTGCATGTCTATGAATACGACCCACACCTTCTCCCCTTCCTTTATGACCAGTTTGTCAAGGTCGATCATCTTTGATTCCCTGATTCCCCTGTCCACAACCCTCGCGAGTTCTATTGCATCCGGGCTAGGGGGACCGGGTTCAAACGTTGGGGATGCCATCGGTAGAAGTTCGGCATTGGTGGTCAGAATACCGCTCTTCGGTGTATCTGGGAATGGCTCACCCTGCTCTATCTTAATTCCAACCAGCACCCTTGTGTCGCCAAGCCTGACCTCTGCAGAGCCTTCCGCTCTAGGAACGAAGTTCGTGTTTACTGTCGCACCCCTGGTTTCATCGAATTTTCTGCCGTCTATCCTGCTGCCTTCCGAGCATATCTTCTCCAGATACTCTCTCTTCAATCCGTAAACTATCTCGTCCGCGCTCTTACTCACCGCGCTCACCTTCCTTTTCATTTTCCTGGCTCTTGTACTTCGCCAGGAGTGCCTGCTTTTGAAGATCGGCAATGTACATGGATGCCTTCTTCGAGAGTTCCACCGCCTCTTCAAGCTCATCCCTTGACATGTTTCCATCCATCTGCAGGAGGACTATCTCCTGCGTCCTCGGAATTATTGCCATTGGGAGGTCTGCCTGTCCGAAGTTGTCCTCTTCCTTGTTCAGGTCGAGAACCACCTTTCCGTCTATCTTTCCGGCGGCACAACCAACTACCATATCCTTCATCGGGATCCCAGCATCCACCAGCGCAACGGAGGCTGCGGTAAGTCCTGCAATCCTCGTCCCCGCATCTGCCTGTAGGACCTCAATGTAAACGTCTATGGTCGTCCTGGGGAACTGTTCCGTGAACACAGCACACCTCAGTGCCTCACCGATAACCTTGCTTATCTCCACCGCTCTCCTGTCCGGTCCAGGCCTCTTCCTCTCATCAACAGAGAATGCGGCCATGTTGTACCTGGCATTCACGTTCGCCCTCGAAGCGTTCTGGGTGTGCTTGGGGAATGCCTCCCTCGGTCCGTACACTGCGACCAGAACCTTGTTTCCACCCCATTCTATGTAAGACGAGCCGTCCGCTCTGTTCAGGACGCCGACTTCTATCTTGATCGGCCTCAGCTCGTTGAATTTTCTTCCATCTGTTCTCAAACCTTCTTCATTTATCAATTTCATATCGCTTTGCGATCCCAACTCTATCACCTCTTCTCTTCAAGCATCTTCTTCACTCTGTCCGTCAGTCCGGACGTGTGTGCTTCCTTCTCTATATACCTCAAGATTTTCCTCACTTCCATGACCTTTTCCGCGGGTCCGTCCAGCCACACCACTCCGTTCTGCCCCAGCTGGATCTTCACTCCCGTCATTTCCTTGATGGTGTTCACCATAGAGCCCGCCTTCCCTATTATTCTCGACACCTTTGTCGGCTGGACCATGATGATGTGCCCTCCCTCCAGCTTCCTCAGTCCTGCATCCTTGACTGAGAGCCATATCTGCCTGGACTCCGTTATCTCGTTCACCTTAAGAAACACGGTGTCGCCGACTTCGAGTATCCTGTTCAGGTCCTGGTCCATATTCTTCCACGGAGTGTCGTTGATGTGCAGGAATCCTGGGTATGGACCCCTTATGTCCATTATCCAGAACGACGGTGCTACGTCAATGACCTTCCCGATTATTCTGTCATTTCTGACTGGATAATACTTGCCGGACAGCGGAATGACGTTCGCATAACTGTTGTACGTCTGCAAGACCCCCAACTGGTAGGAATAATACTTTCCGTTCTCGTGATATATTCCGTTTCCCTGTTTCATCCCTTCCAGACTTATCTCTTCTCCTGGTAAAACAATCTTCCTCTCAATATCCAATACATTCACCTCTACTTTATCAGTTTTATATCCACATTTCCTTTTGTTCTCTTGTTCAGGAAGTCGTATAGCTGATCCTGAACACCAGCGGGAATCTCTACTATCGCGCTGTAGTTCCCGTTGTTCTTCCAATCCTCCTTTAGGATCTGCCCCAGGCGGGTTAATTCTGCGTATATCTTTCCGTACTCCGTCCCAGGAACGTCTATCTCCATTTTTACGTGCTCAAACCTAATAGGAAGTATGACCCTTATTGCCTTCAGGACATCGTTGACTTGCTCTTCCGCACTCTTGAATGGGTCTATCCTGACCCTCGCCTCCTCCATTGCTTTCTCTATCCGCTGTGGGGGGTGAGGCGTCCCCGACTGGGGGTTCATGGATTCCCTCGATATTATCTCAACGATCTGTTTCCTCTTGTCCTCGAGCATCCTTCTCCTCTGGTCGGTGGTCAGCTGCACCTGTCCTTTCTTTACTATCTCCGAAACCACAGTCGTGAAGTCTTCCGTTCCAAATACCTCCTTGATCACTTCATCGGATGCCCTGTCTCCCTTGTTGCAGTCCTTGAAAACCACGTCAGCTGCCATGTAGTCAGAAATGTTTACGTTTTTTCCTGTTTTGACCAAATCTACGAGCTTCTGGTCGATGAGCACTTCGAACCTGTGGCCCTTTGATTCATACCGGGCAATAAGAGCGTCCTCGACTTTGACCATTAATTGTCTCACTTGCCGCCAATCAGCTTGCTGTTCTCCTCCGGAGATAGAATCTTGAATTTCTGGCCCTTTGTAATGACCCCTACGCTGACCATTCCCAGTCCCTGTCCCTGCTCCAGCCCAGCCTTTAGGGCTCTGATGCCGAGATCCGCGGCGTCCTTCAGTTGCATGCCGTTCTTCCATTCCTTCTCGAGCATCTCTACCGCTGCATCCCTTCCATACCCGATGGCATCGGCCTTGTAACCGGTGGATAGTCCAGACGGGTCCGTCTCGAACAGGCTAATCCCAGTCTCGTCGATACCCGTTATCAGGAGCGATGCTCCGAAGGGCCTCACTCCTCCATACTGGGTGTACTGCTGTAGCAGATCACAGACTTTCTTGACCAGAGACTCCACTATGATGTCCTGTCCGTATGTAACCTTCTCGGACTGGGACTGGAGTCTTGCATGGTCTATCAATATCCTAGCATCGCCTATCAGACCAGATGAGGCTGCGCCGATGTGACCGTCAATCGTGAATATCTTCTCTATGCTCTTCTCCTCTATGAGTCCGCTCTTAATTCTCTTGTCTGCCATGAGAATAGCCCCATCCTCAAATACGATACCAATGGCAGTCGTACCTCTCTTGACGGCCTCTCTCGCATACTCTACCTGAAACAACCTACCGTCCGGTGAGAACACGGTGATAGCCCTATCATATGCCATTTGCGCTGATTGCATCTTTTCACCTACTTTCTCCGTATATGGCAACGCAGTAATAAACCTTTATGAGATTACTGAAGTGAGCAAAACTTAACTATAACCTGAACAGATCGAGGGCCTCTTGTTCCTGGAAGTGCAGCTCTCCTGGCATAACTACGGTGAATGGAAATTTGCCTTCCTTCCACCCTTTTAGAGTCTCCATTGTAGCGTATACAATTTTCTCATCAGGCATGCCAAGCCTGCTAAGAACTGCCATCTCATTATTGCGGTCGAACAGTCCACCTTTCCTCTCTTTCTCCATCCAAAGGAGCTCATCGATTGCTTCTCCTAGTTCCAGAGGCGGTTCGGTATCTAGGAGCAGGATAGTATGTAGCCCAATCCTGAAATTTTCCAGTATCTTATCGTAAGGTGATAATGGTCTGAATTTTTCCTTGAACCTTGGGAGAGAGACTGCCGGACCGATCTTGTAGAGATGCAAGCCTAGCCTTGTAGCTGCGGTGGGAAATATGGAAGAGTTGTGAAATATTTTCACGTCGATACCCTTCTTTACTGCTTCCTTGTAGATTGTAAAGTGAGTAGTAGCAGAGAATGACTCTCCGGGTATGATTATAGAGACGTTTTTCTTTTCTTTCAGAATCCATTCGAAGTTCTCTAGTTTTTCCCTGTCGACAAATGTCAGTTTCCTCCCTCCAAATTCCCTGAGATAATTGGGAGAGGTGTAGGTATCCACTATTATCACATCAGATCTCTCTAGAAAGTCAATTTCTTCCATCGTAAAACTGAGTGGCGGATTGAATCCTGCGGAGATGAATCCTATCACAGGAGCCCACCCAAATTCCCTAGATCAATGGTGCCGTAAGCATCCCACAGACCATACACCCTTCCCTCATTCAGATTCACATTCTTCAGAACAGGAGAATTGATTTCGTTTTTCAGCAGATCGGATCCTCCCGCGTATATGGACATTGCAGGGAGAACGATAAGTTTCTCCTTCTTGAAATAGAGGAAACAATGCAACTTCAGTACGGAAGATACAGAATCTCTAAGCCCAACTGCAGGATGTTCATTGCCTATTATCGCAATGCCATCCCACTTGAACGTTTTGTGGCCGTGATGGAAAGTATACCTTCCATCTTTGTATATGTCGTACGTATTGAGATTCAGTTTGGATGCTATGTTTGCGACATAGTTATCGTGGTTGCCCTTCACAACTACCGGCTCACACTTCTTGCCTATCCTCCTTAGGAGTTCGTAAACATCGCTCCACTCCTGGGGCGTGTTCCTGGAAAACTCGTGTTTCAGATCCCCGTCAATTATGAACTTATCGGGTTTGTATTTTTTGATTATGAGGTCAACCGTATCATAAATCATCTGCGACTGAACCCTCGGAATAAAGATTCCGTTCATTGCAAGAACGTCTTCGTAACCAAGGTGGACGTCCGATA
>JACWAC010000112.1 GCA_014874235.1 Thermoplasmatales archaeon | reverse complement strand
CGGGAACAAATGGTCTGGACCATATCAACAGCATCCCGCTGAAGAAATTTGAAAGGATCTGTTGTGCTGCAAGTCCTATAATGGCACCCGCAAATGCGCTGCCGAGAATTATAGAGCTTAGATTTACCCCTAACAGTGCCAGGATGGCTAGCAGGATTATAAAATACCCAATTATCGATATGAGGAATATCAGGGGTCGAACATACTTCTTTTGAATTCTCCTTTCAAGAGCGGCGCGAAGAGTCTTGAGAAAGAATCTAAGAACTATGTATAGGATTATGCCGAAAAGGACAGCCTGGATATCGCTGGTATAGGGCCTATAAGTAGGTGGTATTATTGAAACGATTTTCGTAAGGAAGAAGACCATGGCAATCAGTACCAATCCGGTCAAGACTATCCACCAGATCTGACCGATTATTCCCCTCTTCTCCATGCACGACCCACCTAATTATTTAATAAAAATCTTGTGCGGACAACCTTGTATTGGCTAGTTCGGCTATTCAGGTTAAATATGTTAATTCAATTCATGGGAGAATGGCCACATACACCGTTACGTATAAGAAGAGTAACTTCTCGAAGAAAGAGTTGCAGGACATTGCCATTTCAGTAACCACTCTATCTGTGGCTCTGTTTCTTATCATCTACCGATCTTCGTTCAAAGTAAATGGAGTACTAATAAGACTGGATCTGCTTCCAGCACTGGGAATAGGCTTTCTTATGACTGTCACTGCATTCTTGATTCACGAGATGAGCCACAAGTTCACCGCAATTCACTTCGGTGCTTGGTCGGAATTCAGAATGTGGCCAATGGGACTGGTACTCACCATAATAACTGGCCTCATTGGATTCCTTTTTGCGCTTCCCGGAGCAGTATACTTCGCCAGTTACAGAAATCCCATCAGAGAGGGCAAGATTGCAGTTGCCGGTCCGATCGCAAATCTGGTGATGGGAGTAGGACTGCTCCCCATCCTGCTGTTCATATCCCTGCCATTCGGTATATACGCGGCCGTATTCTTCCTGGTTTATATTAACCTCTGGCTTGGACTCTTCAACCTAGTGCCAATTCCACCACTCGATGGAAGTAAGGTCTTTGCCTGGAACAAGACGTACTGGGGAATCATTTTTGGTATTGCAGCGATCTTGGTGGCATACTTTTTCATATCTTTCGGAATTCTTTGAAACTCAGATAGCAAACGAGTGAGATTCGTAAATGAGAGAAAAAGAAGCCGAGTAACTCAGTTCATTTCTTTCCTTCCCTATGATTTTTCCATGGAAATATGTTCTTCTTCCCTTCTCTTTTTGGCATATGCCCGATAGTAGAAGTAGACTATGAAAGCCACCACAAATATTATGAGGAGTATGACCCCTAACTTATCCAGTGTCGGTACCAGTGTGTTCCATGACTTTCCAAGAGCATAACCACCCGCTTCAAGAGCAGTAGACCAGATGAAGGAACCTGCTAAAGTGAATACCGAGAACTTGACGACATTCATTTTTGAGACTCCTGCGGGAATGCTCATATAAGACCTGAATCCAGGTACAAATCTCCCAAAGAATACCGTCCACTCCCCACTTGAATCAAACCACTTTTCTGTTTTTAAGAGATGCTCTTCCCTGAGACCAGCGTATTTTCCTATGAAAAGAATCAGAGGTCTTCCGCCATACAACGCAATGTAGAAGAGAATCAGATTCCCCACGAACCCACCTACTGAGCCAGCTATTGCGTATACCACGAATAGCCCTATATTACCTGTTGAAAGATAACCTGCAAAGACCATTATGACTTCCGATGGAAAAGGAAGACCAACTCCCTCCAAGACCATCAGCAGGAACACTCCTATGGGTCCAAGGGTGCTCATCAGATGCAAAGACTCTTGGATGATGTATGCAATTGTGCCGGATATTGTGAAACTCACTCTAGTTCAACCCGTTATCTTAACTGGTTAATAAACTTAGGTTAATTTAATAAGATCCCTGTTCGTGCAGCGGATATAGGGAAATTCAGATATTCCAATCCAAAGTTACTTTGAGCTAGATATCGGTTCCATTCTGAAACTATTTCTCCTCCCTGTTATCCTATATTATACCTTTTTCTCTGATTCATATACACTAATTTATTATTGCCCCGATTATCTGACTTGCGTTTAGGAATAAAATGTATGGAAAGATCAAAGAGAGACTTGAGCGGTTGAATAGAAAATATTCGCACTTTGGAGAAGTCTTTGACTACAGCAAGGGTGGTAGTGCGGAAGAGGTAGGTATATCCTGGAACACCGCCAAGCTGATTGCCCTTGAAAGGGATGAGTACAAGTGTAGAATCTGTGGCAAAGCACCCATGCTTTCTGATAACAAAGACGGCGTGGACAGATTGAGAGTGGAAGTCGAAGTACACCATATCATTCCCAGAATTGCGGGCGGTTCTGATTCCACAAAGAACCTCATAACTCTTTGCAAGGAGTGCCACATCAAAACTTTCAAGAACAATTACACAGGCGTGCCATCCATCGCACAAAGACTAAACGATAGGGTAGAAGTACTAACAAACAGCAGCATACTTCTCAAGTATGGTAGCAACTGCCAGAATCATCCGCTATACTCCTTCCATTACAGGGACAAAGAAATAAAATTGAAAGAGCCGCTTGACTGCAAGATTTGCGAGTTTCCGAGTCTTAAAAGAGTCTATGACATAGTCTTCCAAAATGACATTGACATTGAGGAAATTGTAATTAAAGATAAAAAAAGAGAATATTGCGTAGGAATAATCGAAAAGAGCTATTCCCTTTAGAATCTGCTTCTGAAATTCCTGTTGTTGTTAAAGCTTCGCCTGGGTCGTCTATCAACCTCTTCCGGTTGATACTCTTTCTCGCTCATGTCAAGAGACTCATTTACAGATTCAACGTTCGATTCTGCTTTCTTTATTGATCCGTATTTTCCGACGTTGAGTCTCATGTGTCCTCTTACAAAGCTCACATACCCATTCTCGACGACTACGCTGTCGCCGTTCTCTACTTGGCTAGCTTGTTCATTCCAGAGTGACATTGTCACTTTTCCTGTCTCGTCGCCTAGGACGGCTTCAGTTACTTTCTTCTGTTCGCCGTATCTTGTCTGTATGTCCTTGGCTTCGCCAACATTCACAACTTTTGCCAAAACAGTCACTCTCTTGGATCCCTGGTTGAGATCCTTCACTTTTGTAAATTCGTCCATATTCTACCAATCCTTTGTCTAGAGCTTGTTGCTCAGCATCTGCAGATTAACATGCTTATTAACCTTTTCTGTATCTCAAGTGTGTTAAAACAACTGCAGATGTAGACCATCTAGCTCTCTGACGTGATCTTTTTGAGAGAGTTGACAGATTTTGGCATTAAACAAGGTACACAAACCATAGAATCAGTGGAGATAGGGGCGATTTTGGGTATTCATAGCATACGTAAGTCATAACAACTATTTCCGAAAAATAATAGATCGTCTCTATTGGGAGGTACCAAATGAGAGTGAGCCTGTTCAAGATTGCCAGCTCCCAGCAACGGAAAACTCAATGAATTTGTGAAGTAGCTAAATACCATTATTAGAAGGAGTCCAATAAGAATCATCAGAAAATATTTGAGAAGTGGTAGCGGATTATGAACAGAATCTCTATTCCTAACTCCCAGGTAGATGACAGGGGAACATGGAAAACAAAGCGGAAAAATACTCCAACAATGTTATCCGCGGCGGCCTATAGTATTGAAGATGCTCCATACTCTGAAACGAGTATCTCAGTTGCAACCCAAGGCCTTCTTGAATAATAAATGTGATTACCCACGTAATAACTGCCCACCACTTGAATGATAAATTTTTCTCAGAGACCGAGTCCGCTTCCATTAGAATGATTAATGAGACGATTTAAAAA
>JACWAC010000111.1 GCA_014874235.1 Thermoplasmatales archaeon | reverse complement strand
AACTAAGAAATCAATTATTGTCTCTTTTCCAGCTAACACAGGAAATAATTATATCTGCATTTATTAAATTATCCATAAATCCGCATTACGACCAAAAATATCGGACTGAGACTTCGCAGTTCTTTGCGTATAACAATTGTCCAGTTGGAGTTGAGGCAAAACAAAAATATATAAACTGATGGTAGTTTACACACCCTTGAATACATGGCAAATTAGTTATGAAAGTAGACGAATTATAATATAAGCATGTTGAAATATATGGTGGCAATCCAATCTTGTGGAAATAAGAAAAATCCAAAAGACTGGGGGCAGTACTCTGGTTGTTTCTCTCCCCAAGGCGTGGTGTCAGAACTTTGATCTGAAGGTGGGATCGAAGGTAATGCTAAACTACAGCGAGAAGGGGGGGATTATGATGGAACCTTTCGACAGAACGCAGACTTCCTCTGGAGCTATCGTCGACATAAAAAAGAATTCGGATATGGAAAACGAGCTCAGAATGCTGATTTCAAAATACATCCAGGGTGTGAAGAAGATAAGCATACGCTCAGAGGACAAGAAGGCCCTGGACGACGTGATAAGGAGGTTCCTCGAATACACTATAGGTTTTGAGATAATTGACGAGAAGGGGAACGAGGCGACCCTGGAGGACTTGATATCCCTCCCTATGCTGACTTTCGACAAGGGGATGAGGAGGATGGTAACCCTTGTCCGAAGCATCGTCACAGAATCCGTCAGCGATCAAAAGATACCATTGGAATATGTGCTGGAGAAAGAGAATGAAGTGGACAAATTCAATATCTACATGCAGAGATTATTCAGCCAGAGCTTGAAGGACTATTCGGTACTGCAATTGAACAAGATATCCTCTTCCGAGGCTTTGTCCTATCTACTGGTATCGAGGATCCTCGAAAGAATAGCCGACCACGGGGTAAGAATATACAGCCTGCTCGGAGACAGGAAATTGAACAACGCGGACATAAAGAACTACATCAAGGCCGCGACAGAAAGCATGGGAAGGGCAATGGAATACTTCTTCAAGAAGGACGTTCGAAGTGCTAATTTGGAAATATCGAAGAAGGATTATTTCAAGAGCGAAAGGGACATCATAAATAGGTCGTTGAGGAATACTCAGGACGGTATTGTCCTAGCAGAACTACTGGAGGACGCGGAAAGGATAGCCCTATACTCTACTGACATATGCGAACTCGTAATGGACTATTTCGAATGAAGGCTGGAACGCGTTTGTTCCATAGGTAGCAAGAAGCATAGCAGAAGTTAAAGGAAATGGTGGTAATCACATGAGGGTGATAGTAGATGAGTGACTTGTTCAATGGAGGGAAATCAGACCCTGCTGTACTCAGGAGACAGATTACAAAAGGAATTGTTGCAGCGCCCGGAGTCTTCAATGGGATAAGCGCAATGATTGCAGAGAGGCATGGATTCAAAGCGTTGTACTTGTCAGGATCCGGTGTCGCGGGGGCAATGGGCCTTCCAGATCTTTCTCTAACGAGTCTGACAGAGGTTGTGGAAGAGGTCAGGAGAATAAAACTGGTCAGCAAACTTCCACTTATAGTGGATGTGGACACAGGATTCGGAGAAGTCCTGAACGTTGAGAGAACGGTAATAGAAATGGAGAGAGCTGGTGCATCCGCCGTGCACATAGAAGATCAGGTTCTGCCCAAGAAGTGCGGCCACCTCGAAGGGAAGCAACTGGTCACCGAAGAGGAAATGGTCGAGAAGGTCCAGTCGGCAGTCAAATCAAGGAAGAACAAAGATTTCATGGTTATTGCACGGACGGACGCCCGTGGCGTAAACGGTATTGATGAGGCAATCGAGCGCGCTAAGCTCTACTTGAGAGCAGGAGCAGATGGAATATTTCCCGAGGCCCTCGAGTCCGAGGATGAGTTCGGTGAGTTTTCAAAAAAGGTCAGAGGGATTCTGCTTGCAAACATGACGGAATTTGGAAAGAGCCCACTTTTGTCAGTCGATAGACTCGGGAAACTTGGCTACAGTATCGTAATATTCCCGCTGACCGCTTTCAGGGGGGCGCTCAAGAAAATGGATATGCTATATGCGGACCTCTCAAAGAATGGATCGCAGAAGGATTTCTTAAACGAGATTATGACCAGGAAGGAGTACTACGACCTGATAGACTACTCTTCATACGACGCTGAGGATAAGAAACTAAAACAAAAATCTAATAGAATAATGCGGTAATCTCCCAACCCTGGGCCGGTAGATCAGCGGAAGATCGCTTGCTTCGCAAGCAAGAGGTCTCGGGTTCAAATCCCGACCGGTCCATTTAAAAATGTTAGTAAATCCTAAGAATATCGTAGGGTCAAAAGGAACAGCCCCATAACTTATCTAATGGCACCATGATCGGCAGTTTACACCTTCTTGAGGACCTTTATTTTGTATCTCCATCTTCCTGAGTCCTCCTCCTGAATTTCCTTAACGATGCTCGACCATGTGGTCAAGTATTTAGAGTCGGAGCTTTCATGGGGGAACAGGTCTCCTATCACGAAGTATCCATTCCTCTTCAGGACATTGAAGACGTGCTCGTATCCCCTGAACCTACTTCTCCCTAGATTGTGAAAAACGAGGTTAGAAACGACCAAATCATATTTGGCTTCGGTTTCGATCGGAGTCGTCAAGTCATGCTCGGCGAAGTGAACTCTTGAACCTATACCCAGGAGACTCATGTTCTCTGCCGCTTTGGTAATGGACGCCTCTGAAAGACTTCCACTGTTAAAGATATCAATTCCTGTTACGTTGGACTTCGGGAATGTAATTGCGCACACATAGGATAGGAAACCTAGTCCGCATCCTGCATCTAGTATTCTTAAGTTGGAATCTGTGTCGAAAAGGGTGGGAAGTAATGAAGAAAATTCTTCTTCAATTTTTTTCCTCATTTCTTCTGACTGCTTGGGCGTGGAATGATGATAAGTCCCAAATTCAACGGGCACTGATCCCTAACCGATAGTCCTCATTTAGATTTAACTGCAGACAAATTCATCTGTTTGACAGAAGTATTAATTTTTATCCCGGACAGCTATCTCACGCTATGATTATACTTACCGGTAATGACCTAACGCTAGATCAAGTTGTGAGAGTATCTGAAGCAAGCGAAAGAGTAGTCATTTCTAAAGGAGCTCTTGATGGAATTAAATCTAGCAGGGAAGAAGTTGAAAGTATGATGAATTCAGGAAAGCCCATCTACGGTGTGACCACCGGCTTTGGGGACCTGATTAGCGAAAGAATAAGTCTAGACAAGGTAAAGGAGCTTCAGAGAAATCTCATTCGGTCTCATTCTTCTGGCTATGGGAAACCACTCGACGTCAGAACGGCGAGGGCAATGATGCTTGTGAGGGCTAGCTCCCTTAGCAAGGGGTACTCTGGAGTCAGGCCAGAGTTGATCCAGTCGCTCCTCGACTTATTGAACAGGAACATAATCCCCTACATCCCAGAGAAGGGTAGTGTAGGTTCATCAGGTGATCTTGCTCCCCTTGCCCACCTGGCCCTTACATTAATCGGAGAAGGGAGGGTCATTGAAAACGGAAAAACGCTGGATTCTCTGTCAGTGTTGCAGAGAAATGGACTGAAGCCAGTAACTCTGGAGGCAAAGGAAGGTATCTCATTAATCAATGGAACGTCTTATATGCTTGCGAACCTTTCGCTCGGATTCAATGATTCCCTGAACCTGCTAAAACATGCAGTAATAGCAGCGGGAATGTCGATGCACCTATTGAGTGCAACTGAAAAAGCACTGAATTGTGGATTGTTTATAGCGAGGCCTCACACAGAGCAGGGCATAGTGGCGAGTGCACTCAGAATGGTAATCCAAGGGAGTGAAAGGATAAGAAAAGGGACGGAATCAAAAGTTCAAGATGCGTATTCGTTGAGATGCATACCAACCGTTTTGGGTTCCGTACTCCAGACCCTGAATTATGTAAAGGGAA
>JACWAC010000001.1 GCA_014874235.1 Thermoplasmatales archaeon | reverse complement strand
CCTATGACGGCTACCACATACGTGATCGGTAACGAAGCGCCTAGTATTCCCGCCTCAACTACATAGAACGAAGCAGCGGTGGCTGCAGGAGCAACAAATGCCAAACTTTGAAAAACACCGAGCCAAAGTCCGCCCGTATTTTTTCTAAGAATTCCGCCAGAACCTTCGACGGCCATGAAAATTGAAATATTCTATATCTTATTTAAAGGTGTTTAAGACTCAAATCTGATACAATATTAAGAACTAAAAGTGCCATCTTTTGACTATATGGGAAATAGTTTGCCTCAATTTTAAATATAAGGGCAGATTTGTGCTCTAATGGACCGACATAGGGCTAACGACCCTGATATTTTTGACCTTAGACTCATAAAGCAGCTGACGGCGGACGCATCACAGTCAAATTCTCAACTGGGCAAAAAGATTGGATTATTCTCACCTTCTGCAGTGAGTAAGAGGAAGAAATCTCTGAGCAAAAGAGGACTAATAAACGGTGTAAAGGCAACACTGAACTGTGACAGATTTGATCTGGATTATCCTGTTGTAATACTAGTCAGGGCAAAATATGGTCTCAACTATATCGAGAAACTAGGTCAAAAATTGAAGAATCTGCCAGGGATTCTATCGATCTACAATGTCAGCGGAGACATAGATTTCATAGTGTTTGGAGTCTACAGGAATAGAACGGAATATCTTGCTGTTCTGGATAAGTTGTTTGAAATCTCTGAAATCGAAAGAACAGACACAAGACAAGTTCACAAAATTATCAAGGACTTCGACTACTCAAATGCAGTAAATCCCGACATTAATCTTGCTGACCGGTGAATAACCAGGATCGAATCAGGATCTCTCTTCAAATAAAATACGAGAGAAAAGTTCCATTTTTTGCGAAAAAGAGACTGTTGGTTGTACCTGTAAGGAAGACTCGAGAAAGGCTCGTCTTCCAATGGTTGTGCCCGAAATATTAGTACCTATTAGGTACTACCCTTTGAGGGGAGAAGCATTGACCGATCTAAGAAATATGTTAAAGATAGAAGAGGCGCATCTGAAAGAAATTAACGACTTTTTGCTCCGCAACGATAATCCGCTTGTGGACAGTGTTCTAGAGATGGTGGACAAGTACGGTGGCATAGAAGAAATCAACCATATTGCACTTGAAAACGGCAAGATGGAAAACCAGATGGGGAGACTAAGGAAGGGTCACTCTCCGTTCGTCAAGGATCTAGAATGGTTAGAAAAACAGAGGGACGGAGGAAATTTCATAAGTATCCCCGAATACCAGAGGAAGGTCCTTGGGCCTGATGTAGACTCAATCAAGTTTGATGACAGATTCCCTGTCACCCTTGAAATAAGCGGTCTTAACTTCTTTCCATGGTTGATAGAAGAGGCAAAGAATGCAATATCTGGCAGGGAACTGATGCCAGCAAGGTACGTAAGAGTTCGGTCGATGAAGGAGCAGATCGAGGACGGAGACATACTTGCTTTCGCAGCTGGAATGAACATTGTCGGAGGATCTTATGTCCAGACCCTAGATACTAAGGGTACCCTCGCTGGTAAGGATGAGAAACCAATCAATGTGCACCTTGGGGGCCCCGATACAATTACGGGGTACTTTGGTGGCATTGGAATGCCCAACCAGTATGCGGTCGACTGGGTGGATGAGGTTCTCCACTACTACACTGAGTACGGCCTCCCGCAGGTTCTCAACCTAAACTCTGGTACCGTACTCCTAGGTTACTGGTTGTACAAGATGGGAATCGATATTGAGTTCAAGATTTCTGTATTCTTGGGTATCGATAATCCATATTCCATCCTATGGACCCTTATGACTGCGAAGCTCTTCAGTCGAGAAGATGGCAAGAGTCCGCTCATAGGGTTGAACCTTTCCAACTCTGTTGACAACAAGACAATTGAGGTGGCCGCAAACATCCGGAACTCCCTTGGGTTCGAGGACATTGTCCGCCTTGAGCATCACATAACAGAAGCTTACAGGAGCATCGTGAGACAGCCATATGATAGAACTGAAGAATTGGTGGACTTGGCTACTCGCATAAAGAACATAGGGGCTAAGCACGAAGGAGGCAATCCAGAGGTGGATGGAAGGAGGAACCATCCCTCCGACTTACTCGATTACTTCTTGTCGAAGAGAGAAATCATCGACAAGGGACTTATGCCTAAGCTTCTCGTTAATTATCTGGATAAACATGCCGCACTGAACAGAACCGCGGAAGTTCTTACGAGAAGAGGCATGACATTCGTTGCTGCAGAGAGGTTGCACAGTAAATAGAACGACGATTATGCAGCTGTCAGGGTATTGTGATTTACATAAATAAAAAAGAGTGCGGAGGGCCGGATTCGAACCGGCGGACCCCTGCGGGAACAGACCCTAAATCTGTCACCTTTGACCTGGCTCGGCAACCTCCGCCCGCCGTCAATTGGTCAGGAGTATATTGCTTTTCTTCTTGATGTGAAATGTGAATTAGCAACAAGTTTATTACTCAACTTCAATTGGAAAAATCAATGAACATATGTCCCGTGTGTGAAGAGAAATTTATTGAAAGCGAAATCTCTTCCCTATCTTCTCACTTTTACTCTGAGGCACAGGTCAGTGACCCTTCACACGTGATGTGGCTGAATAGGAACATCTCGATCAACAAAATGTCCATAGAATCTCTGACCGAAAAATTCAACG
This sequence comes from Thermoplasmatales archaeon, assembly GCA_014874235.1. GTDB lineage: Archaea > Thermoplasmatota > Thermoplasmata > Thermoplasmatales. Next base: position 36,205 of record JACWAC010000001.1, on the reverse strand, counting down.
ATTTCTACGATTTCTATAAAGAAGGGCTTGCGTCTTGGATAAGGCATAAGTTTGTCAATAGATTCTTTTCCGAAGACCCTAATATTTTTGTCTTGGAAATGCAAAATCCAACCAAATACACAATCATGGGATACGTGACTGAGCACTACCATTTCCTAAAACAGTGGGTTAGGTCCTGTGCGTATATCATTGCAAAGACCAATTTCTTCGATGTCCAGAAGTATGAACTTGACAATATTTCGGAGGAGTATTTTGGGGCTGATGGTCAACCCGCACACATAGAACTGTTACTGAAGATGGGAGAATCGGTAGGTCTGAATAGGGAGATGGTAATAAATTCTGTTCCACTAAGAAAGACGGAAAAAGCGCTCGCCTATTGGGAACATGTTTGTAGCTCTGAACACTGGCTCGACGCTATGGTCTCCATGCATTCGCTTGAACTCATTGCTGATAAGAACATAAAGAAATATGGCGCGAAATATGCTTATTTTAGACCTGAAATCCTGAACGGAGGAATCACAAGGGAGACTGCCCAGTTCCTGAGAGCGGGTTACGAAGCGGATCAATATCACTCAGGTGTTGCGTTAAAGTTAGTAGAGACCTATGCCAAGGAATTGCAGATGGAAAGAGAGGTGCAATCTTATTTTCTGAGATCTGCTGACTATTTTTATAGCTACCTGGATGGTAGATACGAAAGGGGGAGAATGTATGAAAAGGAATTATGATGGATGTGCCCTGTGCAATGGCACTTGGGGGGACTACTGGAGGGAAGTGGAGGGCGAGAAGATGTTCTTCTGTTGCTCCATATGTGCAGACGCATTCGAGAACATGGTAAAGAGAGTGAAGAAGGAAACAGGGTGGAACAAGATTGACTCCGTTTCAATCGAAGGTAACTATTCAAGGGGAAGAAACTGCACCGCGACAAACGACGATCGCCAGGTTGGGTACTTCTTCAGGCATGAGGACGGGCAGATAACCGAGTTCAAAATAAAGAGTCAGGGAACCAATCCGGTCCCATAGTCTACCCAAAGATCTTTCGAGTAAATTCTGAAACCAAGATTTGAATAGGCCTTTACCGCAGGTGCGTTATCTTCGTTGACGAACAGTATGCCCTTATCCAGATTGCTGTAGTGGTCCAGTATTGATGAGATCAATTTCTGGGCGTACCCCTTGTTCCTTTGCAGAGGGTCTGTAAACACCGATGAAACAACGAACCAACTCTTCCATATTGCCCCAAGGGTCGCCGCACTTACCAACGTACCGTCAACAAAATAGCCAAAAATCGTGCTGTAATTCAGGAGATTCCTGAACTCGTCAAGCTCCATGGTCCTGAACCTTGTGTTGGGCCATTGTGAAATCAGCTTCGCATATTGGGTGTACTTGTCCTGTGTCAGAAGTTTCATATTGTCATCGTGCCGGCCCGCTGGTTTCTCAGCTACCATACAGTATTCCCTATACACGTTCCGAGCGCCTCCGAACAAACCCATATTATCGTTATATCTGACGTGTATCACGGACGTGCTCCTGTCAACATAGCTCAGCAGTTTTCCGTTCGACTCATTATCCCCATAGAGCCAGATATCCTTTATGCCTGTAGAATGATAGTAATTCAAAAGGACACCAGTGATCTCGTTCTCCGCCTTGGCATATAGGAAGGAACTGTTCCCCAAGAGGAAATTGAAGTTGTCGAGGTCAAACAGCATGTAGAAGTTGTCATAATCGTTTTTCAGGACTTTCATCAGCTTCTGCTTTTCAAACCAGCCCTCGAGTTTTTTGACTTCCAATGCCATTAATACTTCAAGTACCTAAGCAGACAATATTTAACTATTTTGTTGTGATTAAGGAACATCCATGAATATGCTTCACATCAGCGAAAATTCAATGGTTGCCCTTCAAGAGGTCAAGAAAGACCTAAGTGGCAAATTTTACTGGAAATTCTCCAGTACCAACCTTGAAGGATCAACATTCCACCTGCTGAATATAAATGGGAAGCTTCTTCGACCTACTCTAGTGTTCGTGGGTGCTGAATCTGTCGGACTTAATTCGATGAAATTTGTGAATCTGGCCATTGCAATAGAGTACCTCCACATCTCTTCCCTCATCCATGACGACATAATCGACAAGGACGACATGAGACGGGGGGTAGAGACGGTCCACAAGAAGTACGGCATCGAAAACGCTATCCTTGCGGGCGATGCTTTGATTGCAAGGGCAGTAGCACTCTCTTCTGTCTACGGTGAAGATGTCGTAAAGCGAATAGCAGAGGCTGCATTTCTCATGTGTGACGGGGAATCAATGGATTTCTGCACGCAGAGGAGGAATGTGGACATGACACTCGACAACTATATGGAAATCGCAAAGAAAAAGACGGCTTCACTGATATCCACCTCCATTGGAATAGCAGCAATCAGCGAAAAGATGGGAGACAATGTCATCGGGAGACTCTCTAAGGCAGGGGAACTTCTGGGTATCGCATTCCAGGTCAGGGACGACGTGGTCAATTCCATTGGCTCGTTTGAGCTGGGGAAGAGACCGGGAAATGACGACAGGAAATTCAACCGGCCCAACATAGTATCCGTTTTTGAGCAGTCGGGAGAAAACAAGAAAGATGCCGTGGAAAAATCGATCAACCTAATGACCAACCACGTCAAGGAAGCTATCCAGGAACTCTCCGAATTCGAAAAGATCAACTATATCAAGAAAATAATCGCTGCCTATTTCAGCGAAGAAGACCTCAGAAAATATCTATAGGTTTTATTGATAGCAGAGAATGGAATACGTTCTGGCCATAACAGGAGCTTCGGGTATAGCATACGGCGTAGATATTTTGAAGAAACTTCCGTCAAAGAAGGTGCTCATACTCTCCAGCGGTGCGCTTGAAGTTGCAAAGTACGAACTGAAGGGGGGCGTAAACGTTAAAATTCTGAAGAGTTATGCTGACGAGTATTATGACGAAGGAGATTTTGGAGCACCATTTGCTTCTGGTTCTCACAAGTACGACGCACTTATCATAGCTCCCGCATCAATGAATACGATCGGTAAGATAGCCGCTGGAATCTCAGACAACCTGGTCACGCGGATCGCTTCGATCTCCTTGAAAGAGAGAAGAAAGCTGATCATTGTGTTCAGGGAGATGCCCCTCAGTACCATACACCTTAGAAATCTCCTCACTCTTTCTGAGGCAGGTGCGTACATACTCCCCGCAAGTCCCGGGTTCTATCACGGTCCTTCCAAGATGGATGATCTTTTCAGTTTTGTCACATCGAGGGTCCTTGACATAATCGGGGTCGATAACAGACTCATAAAGAGGTGGGGAGACTGAATCACAACTGGCCGTTAGAATCAACGTAGCTTTGCAACTTTTCGTGCCGGTTTCCTTCGGCATTTCCTGGCTCAATAGACAAGATTTATTAACCGTCACTCCTTCTCTTCTGATGGTTTCTTCCCACTGTTTAATTTGCGGCAGTCCTGTCGTCTCTGGCCTTTATTGTCATAGCTGTCTGTGGGAAATCAAGAGGATAAGACTCAAGAACGAAGAGGATCTCGCTTCCTGGATGGAAGGTAACATGCAGTCCTGCAGAAAGATTGCTTATTACGAAAACATCAGGCCACTGGAATCGTTCAATAGTCCGTGAGATTGTATTTCTCCTTGAACTCCTGAAATTTCTGTCTGCTATCGATGCCATATTTCAGAGAGAGCTCTTCCATGATCTTTGACTTCGAGTCATCCCACCCTTCGCTGAGCAGCATCATCCTCTTCTTTTCCGCTGAGAATATTATCTCCTCTCCCTCTCTTTTCAATTCCCTGAGGAACTGGTAGTCTTCCGTCATCTGTCGTTGCACCTCTTTGAATCGAACCTTGGATAGGAGACATCGTACCTGTTCACCGAATAGAGGAACCTGATGTATATCGCGAGTTTCTCTCCCTCGTCCCCCTCTACGTCCATTATCTTCTTCTTTATCTCCTCCGGTTCCGCCTTGTTCTTGAGTGCCTCAAGAAGCACAGCAGAAACCCGAGAATAGAATCCCTTTCCCTCAGCAGCTCTTTCGAGGAAGTGAAGTGCCCTCTTCACCTCTCCTCCGATCATCTCAGTCTCGAACATCTGGAAGTATGCCCGTTCCAGCATCTACAACACCCCCGACAGGTAAGTGGTGATGGAAGGGAGGATGTACTGTGCATAAGAATAGACCAGGAAATAGAGGATTCCGAAGAAGACAGTCAATGCCGCAGATGCGTAGAGGATGTAGTTGTTTGCGACCTTCTCCTTCGTGCCTTCCCTCCAGAACATAAACATTATGACCCTACCATAGTAGTAGAACGATACGACAGAATTTATCACAGAGATTATGACCACGAGGTATGCAAGCGGAGTGCCTGTGGAAAGTACGGACAGGAAGAGGAAGTACTTTCCTATGAAACCAAGGGTGCCGGGGAATCCAGCCAGAGATAGTAGCAGGATCGCGAAAGAAACAGCATACGCGGGATTCCTCTTCCACATTCCGGAGAAGTTCTCCATGTCATAGTTTCCCATGCCATCCATTGCTAGGAAGGATCCTGCTTTCATGAATCCGTACGCAAGTGCATACATGAAAAGGCTGATGATTGCCAGGTTGACTGCACCGGTCCCTGCGACCAGGAAGACCACCGAGAGATACCCTGCCTGTGCGATGGAGGAATAGGCCAGCATCCTCTTCACGTTGTTCTGCGATATCGCCACCACATTTCCGAAAGTCATCGTGAGGATTGCGATTATTGCAAATATTATCTTCAGGTAGTTGTAGAACAGTGGTGAGGAGAACATGATGTTGAACAGAACTATGAGCGTCATGATCTTTGAACTGGTGCTGAGGTAGGAGGAGATAGGATTGGAAGTTCCCGTATAGGTATCTATTGCCCATCCGTGCAGCGGGAATATCGCCAGTTTGAAGCCAAACCCGAATATGAGCAGTCCCATCGCGAGGAAGTATATGCTGTGGAAGCTGGGGACCGCACTTATTGAAAGGCTACCAGTCGCAATGTAGTAAAGTGATATTCCGAAGATTATGAGGCCCGTGGAAAAGGCACCTATGATGAAGTATTTTATAGCGGCTTCAAGCTCGCTGTCCGATTTCCCATACGCTGCAAGGACGTATGTGGGAATGGACACACCTTCAAACGCAACGAATATGAAAAGCAGGTTGGAGGTGGTTATCGCCAGTAGCATGAACCCAAGGGATACGAGGAAGATGAATATCATCAGTCCCGGTTTCTTGCTCATCGGTGACTTTGACAGACCCACTAATGAAAGGAGTCCCGGTACGAGAATTGCGATGAAGAACAGCCTGGAGAAACCCGATATGAGGATAGGCGTGCCTTCTATCAGGACATTACCACCGCCCTGAAGAAGAGTCCAGACGAGTGAGGTAGCAGCAAAGACCGCTCCGATGGAAACAAGTACCACCCTATTTTCAGTAATCAGACTTACAAACAAGATCAGGAACGCACCGACGAATAGTATGAACACGTTCCAGAGGTAGTCATAATTGCCGAGCACTATCATATGTGAATCCCTCCCAGGAATTGAATCGCATTAATGTGGAAAATGTGGAATATCAGCGCTGGATAGATGCCGAGTATGAATATCAGGATCAGTGGGAAGATGGCCACCAACAGCTCCTCCTTCCTCGCCTTGATGTTCCCGAGGAACTCGTTGTAAGGCCCGAATATGGTTCTCTGGAGAGCAAACACGTGATACGAAGCGGTGAGCACGACTCCTGCCAGCACAAAGATCAGGTAGTATTTCAGGACAGCATAGCTACCGAGGAGGATTGAAATTTCCCCAACGAATCCCGAAAAACCCGGAATTGCGACCGAGGCTAGGAATGCAGCCAGAATGAGGAAAGAGAGGACGGGTAGCTGTCTCGCCAACCCACCGAGTGAAGGAATGTTTCTGGTCCCTGTAGCTCTCTCCAGAGTATCAACGAGGGCGAAGATCATCGCTATTATTATTCCGTGTGATATCAGCTGGAATACAGCCCCGTAATACAGTAGCTGCGAAGCGAGTGGATTGGAACCGTTGAGATACAGGAATCCACCCACGGCAATGGTTATGAATGACATGTGCCCGACGCTCGCATAACTCATCATTCTCTTCATGTCCTTCTGATAGAGGGCAACGAGTGCGGAATATATCAGCGAGAAAATTCCGAGTGCTATAAGCGCTGCGGGAACCGCAGTGCTGCCAGCAAAGGAAGATGCCATGAAGATCGGTGCAAAGATAACCAGCAGTCCAAATGCACCCATCTTTGATAGAAGCGCTGATATGAAGACAGTGCCTTCAGAGGGGGCCTCTACGTATGCATCAGGCAGCCAGGAGTGAAGAGGGGCAGTTGGAAGCTTTATCAAAAATGCAAACAGGAAACCGAATATCACGAACGACTGATAAGCCATCGGGATGGTACCGATACCAGAGATCAGCGTTGCCATGGAAAAGGTCGATGCGTGCTCCGTGAAGTACATAGTGAATATACCAAGGAGCATGAAGACCGAGCCGACGTGTGTATAGATGAAGAACTTCATCGCTGCGTAGTTCTTGCTCTTCCCTCCCCATATTCCTATCACGAAGAAAGAGGGGATGAGGACCATTTCCCAGAATATGTAAAATACTATGAAGTCCCTCGTCGTGAACAGGCCCACCAGTGAGAACATAAGGAATTGAAGGAGGACGAAGAATCCGGGAGAACTTCCGTACCTGAGAGGTACGAAGATGCCGATGAAAGATATGAGTATAAGCAGTACAGAACTGACGAAGTTCAGTTGGAACGAAAGGGCCAAAATTGATAGCACACCGTAGTCAAAGTTCGTAAGGGTCATGTTGTTGACGATTGTGAATACGAATACGAAGGCAGAGAACAGGATGGTGAGATACCTCGCTATCTTCCCTCTCGCTACCATCGACACAATCATCACCAGCACCAGGATCAAGAACAGGTAGCTGAGCTGGAAGATCATCATATCACCCCGTAAAGAATGAATATCCTCAGGAGGATAAGAGCGAGTATCAGTCCGATAAGAACTATCATGGCATATTGTCTTGCCAATCCAGTCTGAATCTTTCTCAGAACCTTCCCGGAGTTCTCGAAGAGATTTCCAGACGCATCCACCAGTCCGCCTATTGCCCTCCTCTCGAACCCATCTGAAACTGCCGAGAGTCCCAACACGCCCCTCTCTGCGATGACGTTGGTGAAGAGTACATCAATGAAGAACTTGTTCTTGACCAGCAGGTAAAGGTCCCTCGCACCGTTCGTGACCGTCGACGGGAGAGAAGAGTTCCTTCCCCATGCGTAGTACGCTATCCCTATAGCTGCCAGCATAAGTATCACTGGCGTGACGTCCAACGTAGTGAGCGGCGCTATTCCGAATAAATGGGCAGCTGGTGGGTTCTCCAGGAAATTATAGAACCCCTGCTGGAACACTCCAAATATAACGCTGAATGCTGCAAGTATGACAACAGGAATGAGCATTACCCAGCCAGACTCGTGTGCATGCTCCGCGGCGTTGCTTCTCGGTTGTCCGAGTGCGACTCTGAAGAACATCCTGAACGCATAGAGCGCAGTAAGGAAACCTCCTATTGCAAGTAAAACCCAGGCAAAGATTGAGACACCATAGCTCGCCGAAATTATGCTATCCTTGCTGAAGAATCCAGCAAGACCGGGGAATCCCGATAGTGCAAGCGCTCCGAAGAACATGGCCGTTACCGTCACGGGCATCTTCCTCCACAGTCCTCCCATCTTGTTGATGTCCCTGACATTCATTACTGCGTGGAGAATCGATCCAGCAGTGAGGAACAGGAGTGCCTTGAAGAAGGCGTGTGCTTCCAGCTGATATATGGAAAGGCCTATGCTGGTTGCCCCCAGTCCCAGACCGAGAGCTGCAACCATGTATCCTATTTGACCGATCGTAGAGTATGCAAGTATCCTCTTGATATCGTTGACCACCAGGCCTATCAGTCCGGAGAGAATCACCGTCACCACTCCGACGTACAGGACCACCGTAAGGGAAGTCGGAGTGAAGATGGTATAGGTCCTCGCTATCAGGTACACTCCAGCGGTAACCATCGTGGCCGCGTGGATGAGTGCAGAAACTGTCGTTGGGCCCTCCATTGCATCTGGTATCCACACGTGCAGTGGGAATTGCGCACTCTTTCCAATGGCTCCGCCGAATAGCAGCAACGAGACTATCGTTTTCTGCCAGACCAGATGTATGGAACCGAGTCCAGCTACAGATAGCGCTCCTCCCGATGAATACAGGATTGCAGCGCCTATTCCCGCTATGAAGAAGACGTCTCCGACCCTTGTGACGATGAAGGCCTTCTTTGCAGCAGAGGCCGCGTTCGGCTTGTAGTACCAGAATCCTATGAGCAGATAGGAGCACAGACCCACCAGTTCCCAGAATATGAAGAGCATCAGCAGCGAAGAGGAGAGCACTAGCCCGAGCATCGAGGACGTGAAGAGAACCATCTCCCCAAAGAAGACGTGCCTGTTAGGGTCATCCTTCATGTATCCAACAGAAAAGAGTATGATCAGGAATCCAACAAAGGATACCATCAGTGCCATTATCATCGAAAGATTGTCTGCGTACACTCCGACTGGGATGACCGCAGGAAGTCCAGGCAACCAGTTGAAGCTGGATTGTATGACCACTCCATTAACCGTGTAATTGAAGAATACGTAGAGAGAAATCAGGAAGGACGCGAATATCAGTGACGTCCCCAGGTACATTGAATAATTCTTCCTGATGAAACCGATGCCTATCACGAACGGGAATCCGATCAGCGGGAGTCCGAAGATCAGGAAAGTCAAAAGAACAGATAGATCCATTTTACCACCTCAAGAGTTTTAGGACATCCAGTCCCGCAGAACCTTTCTTCCTGAAGACTGCGACGAACAGGGCCATGGCCACGACAGTTTCTGCTGCTGCAATGACAAGTACGAACAGAGTCATATCAGCCCCACCTGCATTACCATAATAGCTGGATGCGCCTATGAGATTGATAAGTCCAGCGTTAATCATAATTTCAACAGATATCAGTGCCTTTACAACTGTTCTTGAACTCAGGAACGAATAGATCCCAATTGCTAGTATTGCGATAGATAGAAACTCTACCGCTCCTATGTTCATGGGAGCTGAAATTATGCCAGATAGGTTCATTTGTTATCACTCCTCTCACCAAGGTACATTGCACCTAGCATGGCTGCCACTAGAAGGAAAGTCACAATCTCGAATGGAAGCAGGTAGGTCGTGAACAGAGATTGAGTGATTCCGGCACTACCCGAAGTCCCAGTATTCACCGGAATAGTCCCATTCGGGAAAGCTCCAAGCTGGACGAACGTAAGCATCAGCAGGAATAGGAGGACGGATAGGATGAGGGCAAACTTATTCCGCATCCTGGTACCTCCTTGAAAGCATCACGGAAGTGAGGATCAACGTGATTATCGCACCGGCATAGACCAGAATTTGAATGGCCGAAATGAAGTAATTCTCAAGGTAGAAGAATATTCCGGCTATGTCCACTACCAGGAACGTCAGCCATAGTGTAGAATGGAGAAGATTCTTGTTTGAGGCCGCCAGCAACGCAGCCACTATAGCCATTATAGAAAGGATGTAAAAGATGATCATTGTCTCTCCTCTCCCCAGAGTTCTGCCTCTTTCTTCCCGAGTTGCTCGGGTGTATATCTTGTGTTCTTTCTGATGAAGTGGACTTCATCCACTTCCGGTTCGAGTGTTATTGCCCCCGTAGGGCATATCTCCTCGCATAGATTGCAGTGAATGCAAGTAGAAACGTCCACGCTCGGATATGTCTCCCTCTTGTTGGGGTATTTCTTTTCGAATTCCTGCTTCTTGTCGTGATGGAAATCCACCATGCGTATAGTGCCGTTCGGGCATATCTGATCGCAGAGCGTGCACCCGATGCACGTATCGACATTCAGGAAGACCCTGCCCGTAGTTCTTGTGGGATATTCGAGTTTCTCCTCGGGGACCTGTCTTGTTACCTTGGGTTTGAATCCCTGCAAGAACACGGTCCAGACGCCTTTTAATATACCGCCTATGCCCTGTATCGGTCCCGGAAACTTTTGGGAATCAGTCATCTAGAACAACCCCCCGAAGAATAGAGCTATTCCTGCGCTTATCAGAAGGTTTATGACGCTTAGCGGAAGAAGGTACTTCCAGCCCATTAGCAGAAGGTGGTCGATCCTGACCCTTCCCAGCGAGATCCAGGTAAGCAGGAATATGAAGATGAAGACTGCACCCTTGACTACAAGCCATATGGTGCCCGGGAAAATGGGTCCTTCCCATCCTCCGAGATAGACCACTGATACCACGAACGCAGACAGGGCCATGAAGCCGAAGTTTCCCATGTAGAATATTCCATACCTCATGCCGCTGTATTCGGTCGAGAATCCGCTAACAAGCTCACTGCCGCTTTCAGGAAGATCGAAGGGAGGAATTGACTGCCTCCCGATCATTGCAAGGAAGAAGACTATGAATCCCAGGATTTCCGGTACGATGAAAGGAATGAACCTCTGCGCAGTAACGATGTCGTTGGCGTTGTAGCTGCCGGCAAGTATGATGACCGAGATCAGGGATATCAACATGGGGACCTCGAATCCCATGTCCTGGGCTGCTGACCTCAGTGCCCCGAACAGTGAGAACTTGTTGTGAGATGCCAGCCCACCGATTATTTCACCGACGGGGGCAATAGTCATGAAAGCGATCAGGAACAGTATTGTGTAGTTGAAATTCACTACCATCAGGTTGAGAATAGATACACTCCCGAATGGAATGAGTATGAATCCGAGGATTACAGGAGTGAAAACCAGATACGGGGCGACCTTGTAGGCCGTCCTGTCTGCCGCTGTCGGTATTATGTCCTGCTTCTGAAGGAGCTTGAAGACATCAGCGATCAGCTGAAGAGTTCCCCACGGACCAACTCTGTTAGGTCCTATCCTGTTCTGTGCATCTGCCATGTACTTCCTGAAGACGTAGATGATCACAATGACGGCAACCAATGAGAGAACGAATACGAGGACTACCTCCACTACTGCAACGATAAAATATGCAATCCATAATCCAACGGGGGACCCAGCGATCTTGAATGGGATGAAATTGATGTGAAGGAACTTCACAATTCCGTACAGAATGCTCATCAGGAAGAAGAAAAGGTTCATCTATCCACCTCCCCGAATACCGGGTCTATCGAACTCACGGCTGCGGTAAGGTCCGCTATCTTGTATCCCTTGAGCATCGTGGGTATGGATGAAAGGTTTGCGAAACTCGGGCTCCTGATTCTCACCCTGTATGGAATCGAAGAACCATCGCCTATCAGATGGATCGCGAACTCACCCTTTGGAGATTCTGTCGGAACGTAAGATTCCCCGGTTGTTTTGAGTCTGACGAGCATCGGCTTGGAGTACTTCTTGTTGTAGAATTCTCCCTGAGGTATCTTCTCCAGGACCTGTTTAACGATGCTTGCACTCTGTCTCATCTCTTCTATTCTTACCAGGAATCTCGCATAGACATCTCCCTCAGTCCTGGTTGGAATTTCGAAGTTTACCTTGTCATAGAACAGATATGGAGCGTCCTTCCTGACGTCTCTCTTGATTCCAGATGCCCTCTGCATTGGTCCGGTGACGCCGTAAGAGAGCACATCTTCTGCTGTTAACTTTCCGACATCCTTCGTTCTGCTGACGTAGATATAACTCTTCCCAAGTATGGACTGGATCTCCTCCATTTTCTTCACGAAATCCTCCGTCCACGTCCTGATCATCTCGAAGGCTTTAGGGGTGACATCGGAGTAGATCCCACCTATTGCGAAATAGTTATAGAGCAGTCTGCTTCCCGTCACTTCGTCTAGTATTCTCAGGATCCTTTCCCTCTCCCTGAAGCAGTAGAAGAAAGGCGTGAGCATTCCCATATCCAGTCCGTGTGTTCCCAACCAGATGAGGTGTGATGCTTCCCTGTTCAGCTCTACCATCATCATCCTGATCCACTGGGCTCTCTCCGGCACCTGAACGCCCATCAGGTCCTCTACTGCCAGTACATATCCCAGTTCCATGTTAAGGGCAGCAACGTAGTCGAGCCTGTCTATGTAGATCATTCCCTTAGGGTATCCACCCATCTCTGCGAGCTTCTCCGCATTCCTGTGCAGATAACCGATAACGGGCTGTGCCTCTACTATGATTTCTCCGTCCAGCTTTACCTTGATTCTAAGGACCCCGTGAGTCGAAGGGTGCTGAGGTCCGAAGTTTACCTCTATTACCTTATCTTCCATCTCAATACCCCTCCGTCTTCTCGTACGAAACTCTGTCCTCGCCATCATCAGCAAGGTTGACGAACTGCTTCTTGTCCATCGGGTAATCCTTCCTCAGCGGATGGCCAACCCATCCCTCTGAAAGGAGAATTCTCTTCAGGTTTGGATGGTTCTTGAACTTGATTCCAACCAGATCCCACGTCTCCCTCTCGTGCCAGTCCGCTCCCTTCCAGAGTGAAGTCACAGATTCGACCTCCTCGCTTGTCTTTGCCTTGACGATCAGGCGGGAACTGTTGGTCGATGAGAGGAGATGGTACAGCACCTCCAGATGGTCTTTGTAGTCAACTCCAGATATCATCAGCAGGGTGTCGAAACCCTCTAGTTTCTTCTCCGTCAGGAAGGGAAGTATGTTTTCCTTTGCAACGTAGACTATCTTTATCCCATTCTTCGTGGTCGATTCGCTCTCTATTGGGATCAATGTTTCACCTTCCCCGCAACGATCCTGTCCTGGAGCATCTTGAGGGCCTGTATCAGTGCCTCGGGTCTTGGAGGGCATCCGTAGACATATACATCCACGGGCACTACCTGGTCTACGCCATCTACTACGGAGTAACCTCTCACGTAGGGGCCCCCTGCTGAAGCGCAGGCTCCCATGGAGATGACGAACTTCGGGAAGGCCATTTGATCGTAGAGTCTCCTTATCCTTGGGGCCATCTTCTTAGTGACGGTTCCAGAAACTATCATTAGGTCGGATTGTCTCGGCGAGTCCCTGAAGACGTCAGAACCAAATCTAGCCCAGTCGTAATCTGAGCCCATAGCACTCATCATTTCTATAGCGCAGCATGCGAGTCCGAAGGTGAAAGGCCAGAGCGATTTGCCCGTTCCCCACTTGAGAGCCTCATCGAGGGTAGTAACGAGAATATTATCCGACACTCGACCACCTCATGTATCCCTTCTTCGATGCATATAACAGTCCAGCAAGCATTATGGCGATAAACAGAGTCACGTCGAGGAAGATTCCAGTTCCGAGTGCTCTGACGGAACCTGCCCATGGAAGCAGAAGGATGAAGTCGACATCGAAGACTACGAATGCCATTACGAAGAAGTAATACTGAAGTGGCAGGGGCGACTGAAAGTCACCAACGGAGACCTCTCCGCACTCATAGGTATCGTGAGTGTATTTTCCGTATGCTTTAGGGGAAAAGTGATGTGCCGTTCCGAGCAGTATCGCAATTATTATAGGTACAATAACGACTGCCAGAGCAAGGGCAGCCAACTCAGGGGTCATGCTCATCCATCCTCAAGTGAATTATCAAATTTATATGTTATCTGGTTTCTGCTTGAAAAATTCGGCATCAAGAAACGCCTGATACCGACTTTCTTTCTGGTGCGTTGGCCGTTCCTTTTTGCTTGAACTTGACAAACACGTTTGTAGTCATCACCTGTCGTAGGAGTTGAATGGCTAGTGCAGGGTCCACCCCTTTTGGACAGACCTCTGAACATGCTCCAGAAAAGTGGCATCTCCACACTCCTTGTTTCGAGTCAAGAACGTTCAGTCTCTCGTTGAAGCCCAGGTCCCTGTTGTCCGAAATGTACCTGAACCCCTGCGCCAGTGCCTGGGGACCCAAGTATAACTCGTCCGTGGCGCTGGTTGGGCAGGCGGATAGACACATACCGCAGAGAATGCAGTCGGTGAACATCGCATACTCTTCTCTCTGGGCTGGAGTCTGAAGGTACTCGCTCTTCGGTTCCTCCTCTTCCCTGATTATGTACGGTTTCACCTTCTCGTGATTCCTGAATAGATTTGAGAGATCCGGAACCAGGTCTTTCACGATTCCGTAATTGCCCATGGGATCGACCTTTATCAGGTCTTTTCCAAGCTCTAGAATCTGCGTCTGGCATGCGAGTTTCTCCTTGCCGTTAATGATCATACCGCAAGAACCGCATATTCCCATTCTGCAAGAGTATCTGGTGGAGAGTGAGTGGTCCAAGTGCTCCTTTATGTAGAGTATTCCGTCAAGAACGGTCATTCCCATCTGGACCGGGATCTTGTATTCCATATACTTTGGAAGTTCCTGCTTCTCTGGGTCATACCTTCTTATCCGGAAGGTCACCGTCTTCACAGTTTCTCCAAATCCTTTGAGTGCAATTTCCTGCATATCAGAGACCTCCGTTCAGTGCAACTACAACAGTTCTCGATCCCCATATGAAAACGATCAGTGCGATTATGAGCAAGGAATAGGTGATGAACTTCTCAGCCCGTCCTCCGGGGAATTGCTCGGAGAGTATCGTCCTAAATCCATTGAAAACGTGAAACACCAGGAAAGTAAGTAGCAGCTCTAGCACAGATCCCCACGCCAGTGAGGTGTATACTGCCTTTACATTGGCGTAGAACAAAGTTCCCCCTACGAGTGCGTGTACGGTGGTTGAACTGTTGTATATGTAAAGAATCTTGTCTGGAGCTGGGGATAGTACGCTAATCAGCAGGAAATGGAAAGATCCAAAGACCACTATGAGCAATCCCGTCAGGTACTGCATGAACATTATCTGAGACTCTCTCACAGAACCGCCCCCGTGAAAATGTAGTATACCCCAACAATGCTGATCACTATCATAAAGATACCCAGGACGATCTTGAGGAGATTGTTCAGTCCCCTGAGGGATTTAGCTTTGTATGGGAACTCGGGTCTGTACGGCTTCGGCAGCATAAGGCCATTTTCCACTATCGTCAGCCTAATACCATTCATTGCGTGATATACAGCCACCAGCAATATCAGTGATAGAATATACGGACCGTAGTGTGCACCGAATGGATAATCTAGGTCGACCATTATTTTGTTCCATGTAACAGGTCCATTCAGTATGTTTGATGTTTCCCAAACGTGAGCTATTAGGTAAAGGCCCAGTGCAATTCCCGTCAACCTGTGGAGAGCGTACATCCATCTGTCTGTTCCGTACTTGAAGGGGTTAAACCACGAAATCCATCCTTTCTTGTTTTCGATCGTCATAATATCACCTCAGTAGACCCTCGCCTCAGGCTTCCACTTTGTAAGCGTGACCGGACGGTAGGTGATCTGCAAACCACCATTGGCTCTCTGAGCGATTGTGTGTTTGAGATAATTCTCATCGTCCCTCTTGGGATAGTCTGTTCTGAAATGGGAACCCCTGCTCTCCCTTCTCTCAAGAGCGCTGTTCACGACGACCTCAGCAAGCTCAACCAGATTCTTCATCTCGAGAGATGCGATGAGGTTCTGGTTATACACATTGCCCTTCTCAGAAATTGAAATTTTTCCACTCCTATCTATGAGACCTTTTATAATTTTCAATCCCTCTGTAAGGTCCCTCTCGTTCCTGAAGACATAAGCGTCCTTGTCCATCGTGGACCAGAGCACTCTCTTAATCTCGTAAGGATCGTTGTCCCCCTTGTCCTTGTAGGCATCTGCGACAAAATTCTCTGCATGCGACCTCTCTCCCTCTGAAAGATTTATTGTGCTGATGTCGGAAAGAAGCCACTTGGCAGAATCTTCGCCCGCTATCTTTCCAAAAACAACGCATTCACTTGTTGAGTTGGCCCCAAGTCTGTTGGATCCATGAATGGACAGGCACGCAGCTTCTCCAGCAGCCCAGAGTCCAGTCACTCCGGTGAATCCCGTTCGAGTGACGTCAATTCCACCCATTGTGTAATGTGCAGATGGTCTTACCGGCAGAGGTGAATCAACAGGGTCTAATCCAACATAGTGATTCCCTATCTCTCTCACCTGTGATAGTTTTTCCTTTATCTTTTCGGCACCAATTGCAGAAAAGTCCAGCAATAGGTAATCGAGTCCATTTGGTCCCTTGAAACCTTTTCCCTCGAGTATCTCTGTCATCATGCTTCTGGATACTATGTCCCTCGGGGCGAGGTCCTTTTTCGTTGGAGCATATTTCTCCATGAATCTCTCCCCTTTCGCGTTCCTTAGTATACCGCCGTCGCCTCTCACCCCTTCAGTTATCAGTATCCCCGAGGGTACCAGACCCGTCGGGTGGAACTGTACAAACTCTATGTCCTTGAGCCTCATCCCGCGTCTGAGTGCGATCGCAAGTCCATCTCCGGTGACAAGGTGTGAATAAGTTGTGTAACCGAACAATCTTCCCAGACCACCCGTCGCAACTATCCCAGCCCTCGCTTTGAATATCCTGATCTCTCCCGTTGGAATATCAAACGCCGTTACCCCCTTGAATTTGTTGTCCTCGATGATAAAATCGTAGACAAATTGCTCGTGGAATTTGTCGATGTTCTCGTATTTCAACATCGTATCGTAAAGGCCGTGAACCTCGTAGAAACCAGTCCTGTCCGCTGCGAAAGTTGCCCTTGGATATGAATGTCCTCCAAAAGGTCGTTGCGCTACCCTTCCGTCATCCCTCCTCGCCCAGGGTATCCCCCAGTGCTCAAGTTCAAGGATGTCTAGTGGAGCCTGCCTGACAAAATATTCGACAACGTCCTGGTCGCACAGGTAATCTGATCCCTTCACGGTATCGTAAGCGTGAAGATCGAATGAATCTCCTTCGTCCGTGTACAGAACTGCGGCGGAACCACCCTCAGCAGAAATCGAGTGCGGTCTCATCAGCTGATTTTTTGCAATAATAGCAATTTTCAACTTCCCATTTCCAGTTTTGGCAGCCTCTATGGATGCCCTAAGGCCTGCCAGACCGGAACCAATTATGACTAAATCGTAATCGAAGATTTCTACCAAATAGATCCCTGTTTAGAAAGTTCTTGACGATATAAAAATTCTCAGTTTTTGGCACTAAACTAAATTTAGTGCGATTAAACAAAAATTTATTGGAATATGGCTCAATATCAGCCAACCTAGCTGGATAAATTAAGTGGCCAAAATTGAGAAGGCGAATACGATGAATCCCGTGACGACCATCCCTTCTACGGTATACTTCCCGAGGTCTATCGTTTTGTAAAGGACGCCAGTTATCTCCATCAGGAGTATGCCCAGGAAGAAGAGCGGGTACCTGTACCTGGTGGGGAGTATCTTGAACATCTCTCACAACCCCATGTGGATGAGAAGAATGTTTGGTACGAATCCAGCGATCATTCCCCGGATGAACAGGTCAACGAACACGAACATTATCAGGCTCGTCCAGGCGATCGCTTCGTGATGACCGTTCAATCTGGACTGAAGTCTGTAGAGGGAGTTCTTACTGTTCTGGTTGGCCGGGCAGTTTACGCAATCCTTGTACCCTCCTATGAGATGCCTTACGGAGTGACAGGAGAATGTGTAGATGGTCACAGCAATGGCGTTTATTGCCAGAATCACGGTACCGAGACTGACGGTGATTGCTCCCGTATATACAATCGAATGATATATGTCGTAGTAGAAGAACGGAAGCACTCCCCATGCCGTGTACATGAAATACCTGTGAAGATTCTCCACCCTGAAGAATCCGGTTTCTCCCGAATAGCCTCTCTTCTTCCCGTCGAGGCGAACGTCAGCAGCGCAGCTGTTCGGATGGTAGAAGAGGTGTCTGTGATAATCCTTCCTGTACGCATAGCACGTCAATCTGAATAGAACAACGAGTGGAAGGATCAGGACGGTCGGAGTGTAGAAAGGGTCCGTGAGTCCATCATACACCGGTACCTTGTAAGCAATAATGAGGTAAGAGCCCAGAATCGATATGAAAACGAATGACCAGAACCTCCAGTTTGGCTCAAGGAATTCCGGTGGAATTATGTGCCTGAGTCCAGTCTCATTTGCCGCTCTCATTTCTTACCACCCTTGTTCCTTCTAGACCTTACGAGCATCGCCAGCGGGTCATACGATAAGTTCACCGCTCTCTCTTTCTCTGGAATTATTGCATTGTCGGTTATATGAATTTCCTCCGGACAGACTTCGGTACAGCACTTCGTAATGTTGCAGTAGCCGAGTCCAGCATCCTTGTTCATGAATTCCGATCTGTCGATCGCATCCAGCGGATGCATGTCAAGCGATGCGGCCTTGACGACGTGTCTCGGGCCGAAATAATCCGAGTTGTGTTCTCTGATGACGTGGCAGACGTCCTGGCAGAGAAAACACTCAATGCACTTCTTGAATTCCTTTGATCGTTCTATGTCGACCTGTGAAATTCTCCACGGTTTCTCCAGTCCCTCTCTGGGGGTGAATTTTGGAATTCTTTTCAACAGGGCCCAGTTCTCAGAAACGTCCGTAACTAGGTCCTTTATCAGTGGATAGGCTGCGATCGGTGAAACCCTGATCTTTCCGCTCTTTAAAGAGTCGATCCTTGCCTTGCACATCAGTGAAGGTTTGTAATTTATTTCGGCAGAACAGGAACCGCACTTTCCAGCCATGCAGTTCCATCTCAGCGAGAGGCTCGGATCGATGTGTTTCTCAATGTATTTCATTGCATCCAGAACAACCATTCCCTCCTCTCTCGGAACTTCATAGTCCACGAATTTCCCCTCCTTTTCAAGGGAAGGGTCACGTCTGTAAACACTCACGGTGATCGTATCCATCAGTATTCCTCCGGATTGACGAGTTTCTTCAGTTCTTCCGGCATGGCAGGCACCTCTCTCCACTCGATCTTCATTCCATTCTCTCCCTTCTTGTAAATTATGTTCTTTCTCATGTCTGGATTCTTCTTGGGGTAGTCGCTCCTAGCGTGAGCTCCCCTGCTCTCCTTCCTTTCGATCGCGCCCTTGACTATTGCCTCCGCTGCCGTCAGCATTGACTGCAGCTCGAGGACCTGGAGGAGACCCTTGTTGTACTTCAGCGATCCCTGGACGGCTGATTTCTTTGAAGTATCTTTCAGTTCTAGGATTATGCCTAAGGCTTTACTGAGATTCTCCTCATTCCTGATTATTCCTACGAGTTCACTCATAGCATCTTCCAGTTTTGATGCTATGCTGTGCGGATTTATTCCTTCCTTGCCAACCAACGACTCCACTCTTTCGATCTCTCTTGAAACCTCAGCCTCATCTATCTTTCCCATCGAAACGCTTTTTGCGTAAGCTGATGCTCCATCTCCACTTCTCTTTCCAAACACCAGTATGTCGGCGAGAGAATTTCCCCCCAGTCTGTTTGCTCCATGCAGTCCGCTCGCAACTTCTCCAGAGGCAAACAATCCAGGGACATTGGTTGCTGTTGTCTCGGGGTCCACTTGAATCCCTCCCATCTGGTAGTGGACGGTCGGAGCCACCTCCATCTTTTCCTTTGTGATGTCAACTCCTGCGAAGTCCATGTACTGCTTGTACATGCTTGGCAGTTTCCTCTTGATGAAATCAGCGCCCTTGTGGGTTATATCCAGATAGACGCCACCATGAGGAGTGGCTCTACCTGCCATTATTTCCGCATAGTTCGCCCTTGCAACTATGTCTCTTGCATCGAGCTCCATCTTCTTGGGCGAATATCGCTCCATAAACCTTTCTCCCTGGGAATTTAAAAGAATTCCACCCTCTCCCCTCACGCCTTCTGTCACGAGCAATCCCTTGACTCCGGGAGGAAATACCATTCCTGTCGGATGGAACTGGATCATCTCCATGTCCATCAGTTCGGCCCCTGCCTCGTAGGCAAGTCCGAGTCCGTCCCCTGTTGACTCCCATGAGTTGGATGTGACCTTGTATATTCTGCCGCATCCTCCCGTGGAAACGACAACAGTCTTTGAATTGAAAACATAAAAATCACCTGTGTTCAACTTGAGACCAATCGCACCAACCACCCTGTTTCCTTCCTTCAGAAGCTTGGTGACGTATAGTTCGTCAAAGAATTTTATGTCCCTGTGTAATATCTGATCCTCAAGCGTCCTGATGATCTCCAGGCCCGTCCTGTCGCCGACGTGACAGAGCCTTCTGTAGGTATGGGCGCCAAAGGCCCTCTGCATGATCGTACCCTCAGGAGTCCTATCGAAAAGTGCGCCGTATTCCTCGAGTTCTCTCACCCTTTCCGGTGCTTCCCTGGCAAGCAGTTCTGCCATCCTGTAGTTTGAGATGTATACGCCCTCTTCGATCGTGTCTGCAAAGTGCACTTCCCAGCTGTCCTTGGAATCTACATTCGCGAGCGCCGCTGCGATTCCACCCTCCGCCATCACCGTGTGGGCCTTCCCCAGAAGAGACTTGGAAAGAATGGTAACTCTTGAACCGGAGTCGAACGCTGAAATTGCGGCCCTCATGCCTGCCCCTCCCGCTCCTATTATAAGAACATCTGTTTCGTGATCAATGAACTTTGAACTCATATATCTCATCAAATTCAACTGGCCTTTCGTCCATGTTTAAGGAGATATAAATTTTTAGCGTTGTTTAAAATTATTGCATTTGACTAATCTCTTTAATTGACATCCTTTCCACAGATCATATCGCAGAGAAATCTATCTTGTTCGCCCTTCTGTCTTTGCTAAGGAGTACTATTCTGGAGTCCTCCCGTTCTCCTCCGAAGTCGTAATTCAGGTATCCGTTCAGCCTGAACGAAAAGTCCCTTATCTCTTCGTGAGAGGGCATGTTGTTGATCGTCAGTCTGTTCCTCGAGCCTCCGACGTGAACGTACCCCTTGTTCTCTATGAAGTCGGGGTCTGCTTTCTTGTCCAGTCTGTAGTACTCTTCCACGTAACCCAGATTGAAATCCTTGACAAGAGTGTGTCTTATCACCGTTCTGGTCTTGAGAGAGGGGAGAATTTCAAGCGTCCTGTTCAACCTCTCCCAGGAGTCTCTGTAGATCGGATTGAGGATTTCGTTGAACAGCTTCTTGTTGGGGGCGGCAACGGTGACGTACAGTTGTGTCGGGAGGACCTTCAGTCTTTCGAGTGCGTCTGGTTGCGTTCCGTTGGTCACGACGAAGGTGGAGATGTGCCTGTCTTTCGCTTCCCTGAGAAGATCGTCCAGCTTCCCGTAGAGGGTGGGTTCGCCGGTCAGTGAAATGGCCATGTGTTTTGGTTGTTGTGCATCCAACCACTTCTTCATGTTTGTCCTTGAGTCCCCTTTGAAGCCCGTCAGCAGCAACTTTTGCGCCTGAATGGACCCTTCGAGGATGTCTACGGCCTCATCCTCCTGCGGAATCTTTGCCCCCTCCCACCCTTGCGACCTCCAGCAGAACGTGCAGTTCTCAGAGCACCAGTCAACTGAAGGGGTCATCTGCACGCACCTGTGGCTCTCGATCCCATAAAAGGTGTTCTTGTAACAGGGCCTGTTGTAGTATAGGTCTTGCCTGACCCAGTGGCACAGCTTGACGCCGGAATGGTTTCCAACTATCTTGTACCCCTGTTTCTCCAGTGCCTTCTTCTTGACTTCATCCATTAAGATTCACACTCATCCCCGAAACTATGAATCCAGTATGATACAGAAACGACGTTTCGGGTCTCATCCCCATCGCGCTCAGCTTGATAGGAACATCTATGAGTTCATGAACGCTAACTAAAAAATTCTTCTTTAACAGGAAACGCGAAAATCTCTCAGCCTGGGAGTAGGTTGGGAGGATCGAGGATACTTTTTTCGTTCCGGTGAGTTTCACATCCAGGAAATTCCAGGGCTCGGGATTGTCAATGAAAACGCACTCGTATCCATTGGCATCTGCCTCCCTTCCATCCCTGTTGTTTGCCTCTATCAGGTCGTCAACCTCGAATCTCCTGATGTTCCTCCTGAGGAGTTCAAAATACCCTGCATCGAGTTCGTAGCTCACTATCTTCACCTTGTACATCAGTGCAGCAAGGATAGAGAACCCGCCGGACCCTCCACCGATCTCCAGCAGTCTGGAACAGAAGGGTAAGTCGAGATCAAAACAGATCTGACTGACATCCTTTGGCAGGACAACCTGCGGACCCCTCTCGATAGACGACGAAACGTCGCTCAGAGTGGATCTCCTTGTCCTGAACTTCCTCGATCCGATCTCGATTTCTTCAGATGAAACGGAAAACTTGCCGGTGTCGACATTTCCGAGTTCCCTTATATAAAGGAGACCCGCCCTGTCAGAGAAGGAATGGAGTTCGCTCTCGTTGTAAATGGTGATGAGCACAAATTGAGCAGAACAAAGAATTTAAAATAGTTATTCTTCCAGTCTTGTGGTAGAACGAGAAGAGGTAATAGGATATTTCACAAACAAAAGTTATCACAGGAAAATTTGCGCTCACTGTGGAAAGGTGTTCTGGACACTTGATGTAAAGAGGGAAACGTGCGGTGAGATCCCCTGCGATCCGTACTCTTTCATAGACAACCCTCCGACCTCCAGGAAATACACCCTGCAGGAGATGAGGGAGGAGTTCCTGTCGTTCTTCGAGCAACTGGGTCACAAGAGGGTCAAGCGATACCCGATAGTCGCCAGGTGGAGGGAGGACGTCTACCTAGTGAACGCCAGCATATACGACTTCCAGCCCCACGTGACATCGGGAAAGGTACCTCCGCCAGGGAACCCGCTTGTCATTTCACAACCCTGCATACGGACGGTCGACCTCGACAATGTCGGGAAGACGGGAAGGCATCTCTCCGTATTCGAGATGGGTGGCGCAAAGGCATTCAATTTTCCCGGAGAGGAGGTATACTGGAAAGACAAGACAGTAGAAATGGCCGTAAAGTTCCTCGAGCATCTTGGAGTCAACAAGGTGGAGATAATATTCAAGGAGAAACCGTGGGCAGGAGGGGGCAACGGAGGTTCGTCCGTCGAGGTGATGGTTAGGGGTCTGGAGGTGGCTACGCTCGTGTTCATGGACATGGTGGAGTCGACAGACGGAGATGTGGAGATAGATGGAATCAGATACAAGAAAATGGAAAACAGGATTGTTGATACCGGATATGGAATAGAGCGGTTGACCTGGTTGTCACAGGGGACGGATACGATCTATGAAGCCCTCTACCCTCAGTTGGTGCAGGGGCTGATGAACGAGATCAAGATGGGCCGGCCCGATTTCCTGCGGGAGTTCATAGATGCTTACGCAAGAGAGGATGGCTCCGAAAAGGATTTCCTCAAGTCTCTGAGTGAGGATGGAAGATCGAGCCTGGACAGACTGTCAAACATTTACATCCTCGCGGACCACACCAGGGCGATTGCGATTCTTCTCTACGACGGCCTCGTCCCATCGAATTCGAAGGCCGGTTATGTACTGAGGATGTTGATAAGAAGAGCTTTGCTCGCCAGGAAGAAACTGGAGATGGAGACAGAGTTGTGGGATCTGATCGAGCAGCAGAAGGAGAGATTCAAGGACATACTCGACGTGAAACTGGAAGGATCTGCGAGGGAGATAGTAAAGCTGGAAGTGGAGAGATTTGATGAGCTCCTGGGGAAGGGAGATGGAATGATCAAGAAGTACGCGAAGGCAGGTGCGATCAGTGCGAACGACGTTCTACTGCTCTTCGAGTCGAATGGTTTGCCGATAGAGTATGTGAGAGAGAGGTGCGAAGCGCTAGGAATAAGATTCCCGGAAAAACTGGAGAAGACAAAGGGATTTTCCAACATTCGAAGGGAACCCAAGGAGAAAGAACGAGTTCTCAAGAAAAGATACCCTCAAACGGGAAGGTCCTATTACGAGAACGAACGGATACTAGAGTTCAACAGCAAGATTGTTGGCGTGGAGGATGGGACGGTTATCCTCGAAAACACGTATTTCTATCCGGAGGGGGGAGGACAGCCCTCCGATCGTGGGTTTCTCATGGTTGCAGATAAGAAGGTGGATGTCAGGGGAGTGAAGTCCGTGGATGGTACGATCGTCCACGAGGTGGACGATGTGCAGGGCCTTTCGATAGGGGATGCCGTCCACGGAAGAGTGGTGGAGGACAGGAGAAAGAGGCTGATGCAGAACCACACCGCCACCCACATATTGCTATCGTCCATCAGGGACATCCTTGGTCCGCACATATGGCAGGCCGGGGCACAAAAGGACGAGAAGGTTAGCAGACTGGACGTCACCCACTTCAGGGATGTCTCCCAGGAAGAGATATCCAGGATAGAAGAGAGAGCCAACGAGATCATCAGGATGAACCTTCCACTTCACAAGGAGTTCGTCAACAGGAACGAAGCGGAGAGCAATTTCGGATTCACGCTCTACCAGGGAGGGATACCCGAGGGTAATATGCTCAGGCTGGTAGAGATACCCGGCATAGATGCAGAAGGTTGCGGAGGTACTCATCTCGATTCCACAGGGGAGGTAGGTTACATCAAGGTAGTGAGGGTCGAGAGGATCCAGGACGGCATAATGAGATTCAACTTCGCAGCTGGAAGATCTGCAGTGGAGTATTCAGACAGTCACGTCAGTCAACTGAACAGGATAAGGGAGAAACTGGGTGAAGACCCCGTAAGGACTTTTGAAAACTTGAGTCACACACTGGAGGAGACAAGGAAGGCGATTGAATCCGGTTTCGATTATTCCAGGATCAAGTACGGGGACAAAGAACTGAGGATAATGGAAGTGAACGAGTCCATTGCGGAGTCCGTCTCCAAGAGCCTATCGTCATCAATGGGCATCGTAATTTCTAAAGAAAGGCTGAGAGTAGTCTCCTCTTCCCCCGATGTTTCTGCACTGGACATCATGCACATTCTCGAGAAGAAGGGATTTGTCAAAGGGGGGGGAAATAACACATACGCCCAGGGAAAAGTATTAAAGCAAAATCTCGGTAGGAAAGAGGTAGAAGAGGCGATTGCGTATCACAGCAGATGAACTAGTAACGATTCGCTCTGCGGTACGAAAGTATTTTGCTATCACAGGCGAGGTCAAAGTCCAGGAAGGAGTCTATGAGTTCTATACGTTGGTCGATCCTAATCTTGAGGGTGACTTCAAGAAACTGGTCATTGATCTGAAGGGTGTGGGGTACATACCCGTCATCGGGAAGAGGAATGAATCAGGATCGGACTACGTCATTTCCATCATAAAGCGTAGAAAGACCCAACCGTTCGGAATCTGGGTGAACATAGTCTTATTGGTAGCGACTATTGCATCTACAACGTGGGTCGGAGAGATACTGTATTCGGGTTATTTCGGGATAGGCAAGACGGTCTCCGCGTATTTCTTCGGTTTTCTTTTCTTCTCCCTCCCTCTACTCATAATACTGACCTCTCACGAGCTCGGCCACTATTATATGGCCAAGAGGAATGGAGTTGCGGCATCCCTCCCATTTTTTATTCCCGCTCCCTTCCCTCCGCTGGGCACGCTTGGTGCCCTGATATCTCTCAGGGACCCGCTCCCTGACAGGAAAACTCTCATCAAGATTGGTGCCGCTGGTCCGCTCGTTGGCTTCGTGATGAGCATCATAATTGGAATAATAGGTGCCTACCTGGGAACTGTCCAGAAGCCAGTCATAGTGACCAATTACCAGGATACAACACTCATCTCACTGCCAGTGATATACTACATTTTTCCCGCAATCCAGATGTCCCACAGCGTCCATCCCGTAGCATTCGCGGCCTGGGTCGGATTCCTTGTCACAGCAATCAATCTTTTCCCTATCGGACAGCTGGACGGAGGTCACGTCGCAAGAGGACTGCTCGGAAAGAACGCGAAATATCTCAGCTACGCATTCATAGTCATCTTGGTCATACTGGGCATATACTACGTCTCCTGGATACTGTTTGCGATAATCATCATAGTGCTCGGGCTCTCTCACCCTCCACCTCTCAACGACATATCTAAACCGGGGAAGAAGGAAATCGTGGTGGGGATCGTCGCAATCGCCCTGGTGGCAATAAGCTTCTCTCCCGTCCCCTTCGCAGAACACGTAGCGCCAAACATTGCGACCTCTGACTTGACAGCCGGAAACAATTTTGTCGTTAACGGCAACCCTATGTTCAATATCGACAGTATGGTCCTCACAGTTGACAACCTCAACAATTACACAATCCCTCTCAGCGTGACCATAAAGTCACCCACTGGATTCTATTCAACTCCGTCATTTAACGAAACCATGGCTCCCCTGGAAAAGAGCAGTTTCAGGGTCTCCGTCAGTCCCTACAATGGCACCTCACTCGGGCAGTACAGTTTCACAGTGGGCGTCGAAACGACCACCAACAGCAAGCCGACTTCATATGTCAGGAACATAACGGTTGTTGCTCTGGACACAAATCTGACCGCAGACAACCACAATCCATACTATTCGGACCAAACCATCAACCAGCTGACTCTGAGAAACATCGGACCCACAGCTTATCTCGAGATATACAAATTCAATGACTCATCAAATTTTTACATAAATGGAACGACAGCATTTGTGACATCTGGAACTGGCACGTACCTCGAGATACCCAAGAAGAGTGAGGTGTCGGTGACAGTTGTATTCTTCAATCTGACACAGGCAGCGGGAATAGTGCTGGAGGACAAGTACGCTCCATATCACGTCGTTGTGCTTTTCTATATCCCTCCTAACTCACCACAGTACAATTACATGTACTAGTTCAGGCCTAGCATCCACCGCGAGGTTGTCTGTGAAGGGCTACCATCCCTTTTTAATAGGAAGTGATGTTTCACCAACATGGTGGACTACGACGTGATAGTTGCAGGAGCCGGGGTATCAGGGGCTACAGCTGCAGCTATGGCGGGGAAGCTCGGGAAGAAAGTGCTGCTGGTTGACAGGAACTCCGCAGAAGAACCGGGAAAGAAGACGGTTTGGGGATGGGTTTGCGGTGATGCTGTGGCCAGGTCTCACATTTCATTCGTTCAAAAGAATCTAGGAAACACGTTCAGCGACGAAGCCCTTGGATTAAAAGTGGACGGAGTCGTAGCCTTATCACCGGACCTGGGTTACAAACTGCCCTTTGATGGAGAAGGCTACAGCCTCGAAAGGCCAATATTTGGAAAGGCCCTGTTTGATGAGGCAATGAAGAACGGGGCGGAATTCAAGGGAAAATTCAGCATTGAGGGACCGATATTAGAGGATAACATTGTAAAGGGAGTTTATGGAAAGAACGAGAAGGGAGAGCAAGAAAGGATCACAGGAAAGGTGACCATCGATGCTCTCGGAATAGCGTCACTCTTGAGGAGGAAGCTTCCGGAGAACCAGTACATTGACAAGGAGATAGATTATGAGGACCTCGAACTTACGGGGAGATTCATCTACAAGATGGACGACTCCTTCGGCGATCTGAAGTACTACGACAAGAAGAACGCACTCATCCATCTGAATCAGCAGATGGCTCCTGGAGGGTACGGCTGGGTATTCCCCAAGACGGGCGGAAGGGTGAATGTTGGACTCGGAGTCCAGCACAGGAGCCTCGAGATCAGGAACAAGAAGTTCGGGGCAACGGACAACCTGAAATCACTCATAGAGAAATATGTGAAGTGGAACCCCCTGTTCAGTGACTATAAGTTGGATAATTCCAGCAAGAATGGAGAGGGATACTGGAGCGTCAGCGTCAGGAGACAGATGGAGGGAATGGTCTATCCAGGATACATAGGTGCAGGGGATTCGATGGCCTCCGCAAACCCCCTCAGCGCCGGAGGTATCGGACCAGCTCTGATAGGTGGAGTGCTTGCGGGAAGGGCAGCTTCAACCGCTGCGGAAACTGGAGATGCCAGCCTGGAAGGGCTCTGGAACTACAACGTGGACTATGTAAAACAGTACGGTAAGAGCATGGCCGGGATGGAGATATTCAGGACGTTCCTTCAGTCCATGAACAACAAGGACATAGATTACGGGATGAAGAGCTTCATCACTTACGAGGAAGCTGTAGAAATAACGTACGGAAGAATTCCTGAACTATCACTCACAAAGAAAGTCAGCAAGCTCGTAAAGGGAGTTGGAGCCCTCAGGGCATTCAAAGACCTCGTATGGACCACCAACAAAATGAAGGAGTTCAACGGAATATACGCAAACTATCCAAAGTCACCGAAGGAATTTCCAGAGTTCAAGAGGACGGTAGTCTCAATGATCAACGAAGCGAAGGCGAGAATGCCTTCTTCTCCTGTTTAGACGACATTCTAGAGACGGCCTGACCAGAGGAAGTCTGTTCAACACAGGTTGCTCCGAAGTTCTAATTCGAAACGTGTGGCCAGAGATCACAATATAACTACGAAAATCAGGTAAGACAGAAGCGTTCCCGCAATTACTCCAGTGTTCAGGAAGGGTAGACCAGGCGCCGGTTTCTTGACGTTGCCGAGCACCAGGAAAATCATTCCCACGATCCCTCCTATCAACGGCAGTATGAAAAAGGGATAGAAGTGTCCAATCTTGATCCCGTATATTGCAGAAGCAACCACCATTATTCCCGGGAAAGCGACATCCCCAAAACCCAGGGCCATCGCACTGTGCTCAGCAATTCCTTCGTCTGTCATTTCTATTTTCACTAATTTTTTCCTGAAATCAGTTGGAAAAACGAACAGCATAGGCAGGTCCCTGTCTATTGCAATCTTGGCAAGCCCTATCATGTGCTTTGTCTTGTAGACGGAAATGTAATCATAGATCGCAAAGATGGCCAGAAATGCAGCAGCTGCCCATATTCCCAAAACGAGACCCAGGAGGAAGGCTATTCCCGAAGTCAGGAAAAAACCAGCCACGTTCACCACGTACCACCTGTTCAAGAATATCATAGCAAGGACCATTACGACGGGAGCTGCTATAATGATGGCATAGTACTCGGCGTAAGTATTGGCGATAACAAGGCCCAGATAGTTCCACACCATGAACACGACCAGACCTATCACCGCCACAAAGAGCCACTTCAGGAAATTCAGTTTGTACCTCTTAGAAAGATAGATCAACAGGAAGGAAAACACCACTGCTGCAACCAGGTAATATGCCACATATCCAAATCCAGAAGTTGGGCTGTTCGCAGAAGATGAAGGACTCACCTGCAGAGCGATATCTGCCAGATATACGGCGAAGACTGATGACAGTACAAACAACACCAGGCTTGTAAGTTGAGCAGCAGGAAACTCTCGTTTTTCATTCATCTACGATTCATTTCTCCATCAATTTATTGAGGACTGTTATCGAGTTCACAATATATGATTTTCCATGAAAGGTTGCTATCTCACCGGTGGCAGAACAAATTTTGCATCTCCTCTTGCGACTCTGTTTCCAGAGTCGTACCAAGATATTGAAATAGAAGGATTTCGGTAGAGAATACAATGCATGGCACAAGAAAAATAGGGGATAATGGTGCTCCCCAAATAAAACACCTCACCGCAAGCGGTCCCTTCAAGCCTCTGAAGAACAAACTGATGCAGTTGGGACGGTTCGTTGGAGACTGGGATATAGTCGATGCAAGGAGCCTGCAAGAGGATGGCACCTGGATGAGCTCCAAGGGAGAAATGCATTCCGGATGGATACTTGAGGGAACGGCACTGCAGGACGTCTGGAGATCGGTAAGCGATGGAATAGATGACACGGGGGGGACAACGATACACGTCTACGATTCGGAGCTGGACATCTGGAACAGCGTGTGGTTTTCCCCGAGCCAGGAAACCATAAGGGGTTTCGTTGGAAAGAAGAGGGGGAAGACGATTGTCCTGGAGTCAAAGGAAACAAACAGAAAGCTTCTTAGATGGGTATACTACGATCTGAGCGAAAACTCATTCAAGTGGAGATCGGAGAGTAGCACGGACTCGGGAAAGAGTTGGATAACAACGGAAAAAATGTCGATCAGGAGACAAGGCGGGAATCACCCCAAGAACAAGACCTGATCTGATACGTCTCATCAGAACCTAATCCAACAAAGGTTAGGTAGTGAACCATTGGATGATAACATATTTATAGAAGTGCAAAATTAGGGAAAGTGCCAACTGTCTCCCATTATCGGTCTCTTAAGCAATCACTCTCGGAATGTACCGAGAAGGTGAGAATCCTGGAAGAGAACAACAGCCTCAAGGAACAGACAATAAAGGAACTTAGGGAGCAAAATCTTAGATTCTCAGCTGATCTTGATAACTTCCAAAAGAGAGCTGGAGAGGAATCTCTCAGACTTGCGGGTTATGCATCCGAAAGAATCATCAAGGAGCTTCTACCAGTACTAGACACCCTGGACAATGTCAGGGACGAAGGTTCTTTGGCCATCAAGAGGCAGATAGACGGAATACTGCAGAAGGAAGGACTGATGGCGATAGACGACAGTACCAGGTTTGATCCCAACAGACAGGAAGCGATTGGGGTCGAAGATGGTGGAGAGGCAAATACCATCAAAAAGATCGTAAGGAAGGGGTACGCGATTGGAGACAGAGTAATCAGGCCAGAATTAGTAATTCTCAACAAAGGTGAGTAAAATGGAGAAAATTTTAGGTATAGATTTAGGAACGAGCAATTCACAGGCGGCAGTAATGATAGCGGGTAAACCGGTGGTTCTACCGAGTTCGGAGGGAACAACTATTGGAGGGAAGGCATTTCCGAGTTATGTTGCCTTTACAAAGACCGGAGAACTTCTGATAGGAGAGCCTGCAAGAAGACAGGCACTCACGAATCCAGAAGGGACAGTCTATGCATTCAAGAGGAGGATGGGTGAGAGCTTCAAGTTTAAGGCAAGAGGCAAGGAGTACACACCTCAGCAGCTGTCAGGTTTTCTGCTTCAAAAAATAAAGGACGATGCGGAGAAATATCTTGGAGAGAAGATATCCAAGGCGGTCATCACTGTGCCAGCATATTTCAACGATAATCAGAGGCAGGCAACAAAAGATGCAGGGGCAATAGCCGGGCTCGACGTTGTTAGAATAATCAACGAGCCTACTGCAGCTGCACTAGCATATGGGTTGGATAAGACGGAAGGAGAACACAGAATAATGGTGTTCGACCTGGGAGGCGGTACGCTAGACGTCACTATAATGGAATTCAGCTCTGGTGTGTACGAAGTGCTCTCCACTTCTGGGGACACCAAACTTGGTGGAACCGACATGGACGAGGCGATTATCAATCATCTCGCATCAAAATTCCAGCAGGAGAACGGAATTGATCTCAGGAAAGACAAGAACTCATACATAAGACTTAAGGATGCAGCTGAAAAGGCCAAGATTGAACTGTCATCGTCACTATCAACGGAGGTCAACCTTCCATACATAACGAGTACGGCTGATGGACCAAAGCATCTTCAGATATCCATGACGAGGGCAGATCTGGAGAATCTGGTCAGGCCAACAATCGAGAGGGCGCGAAGACCGATCGATGAAGCCCTCAAGGGTGCGAAGCTCGCTTCATCTGACATAAGCAAGGTGATTCTAGTTGGTGGTCCAACCAGGATGCCTATAGTCAGGAAGTTCGTAGAAGACATAATGGGTAAGAAAGTCGAGAGCGGCGTCGACCCGATGGAGTGTGTCGCTATTGGTGCATCCATACAGGGCGCTGTCCTAGCGGGGGAGGTTAAAGGAATAGTGCTGCTGGATGTGACTCCTCTTACTCTGAGCATTGAAACGCTGGGAGGTGTTTCCACTCCTCTGATAACGGCTAACACTACAATACCCACCAAGAAATCACAGGTCTTCTCAACTGCGGCCGACAATCAGACTGCGGTGGAGATTATAATAGTCCAGGGTGAAAGACCAATGGCTAGAGACAACACATCGCTCGGAAGGTTCATGCTCGATGGCATACCTCCAGCACCAAGGGGAATGCCACAGATAGAAGTCACATTCGACATAGATTCCAATGGAATACTGAACGTAAACGCAAAGGATATGGCAACCAACAAGCAGCGCGGCATAACCATAACGTCGAGCACAAAGTTGAGCAAGGAAGAGATAAACAGGATGAAAGAGGAAGCAAAGAAGTATGAAGAGGAAGACAAGAAAAAGAAAGAAGAGATAGAAACGATCAACGGTGCAGAAAACCTTGCCTACTCCACTGAAAAAACCCTCAGCGATTACGGTGACAAGATTCCACAGGAGATAAAGGACGACGTCAATGGTAAGCTGAAGGACCTCAAGGACGAAATCCAGAAGAAAGACCTGTCTGCGATAAAGGAGAAGATGGAAATACTGACAAAGGAGATCCAGAAAATCGGAGAGCACATGTACAAGAACGTCAAGAGCGAGGAACAGCCTCAGGCTCAGGAAACGAACGATACGTCATCAGGAACTAGTCCAGGAGAGACGGAAATTCACGAAGAAAAAGAGAATAAAGAACAATGAACTTCTGATTTGAATGGGAAAGGATTATTACTCAGTTCTGGGCGTGGACAAGAAGGCATCAAAGGATCAGATAAAGAAGTCTTACAGGGACCTGGCAAAAAAGTACCATCCCGATCTCAACCCCCAGAACAAGAAGGAAGCGGAGGAGAAATTCAAGGACATCAGCGAAGCGTACGAAGTGCTCATGGACGACCAGAAGAGGGCGAGGTTCGATCAGTACGGAGAGGAAGGGGTGAAATTTCAGGGAGGATTTGACTGGAATCAGTTCCACCACTACCAGGACATTCAGGACATATTCGGGGACATATTTTCCCAGTTCGGATTCGGGGGAGGAGGATTTGGAAACCCCTTCGGCGGATTCCAGACACAGCAAAGAGAGACGAGGGGGTCCGACACGTTCGTGGAAATACCCCTCGATATCAGGAGAATAGCGAGAAACGAGAAGATAGAGGTCTACTACTTCAGGGAGATGAAGTGTGAGGAATGCAACGGCACAGGCTCGGCCACCAAGAAGCTACAGACCTGCCAGACGTGCAGGGGCAGAGGGTATGTCGAAAGATCCACGAACCAGGGCTTCATAATGTTTAGGACCACAGAGGTCTGCAGGACCTGTAATGGAAGGGGGAAAATACCTGAGAAGACTTGTCACGTGTGTTCGGGATCGGGTTACACAAGGAAGAAAGACAGGATAGAGATATCACCGCCACCCGGCATACACGAAGAAGAGGTATACATACTCAGGGACAAGGGAAATTTCAGGCCCGGTGGATCCGGTGATCTGAGGATAAAGTTCGATATCGATTACATGGAATTCACGAGAGAGGGCGACGATCTTGAAAAGGAGATACAGGTAGATTTTACCGACGCTATCATTGGAGGGAAGATCAAGGTTCCCCTGCTGAGGGGAGAGAGAGAAATAGACATTCCTTCCGGCACGCAACCGGAAGAGAGAATAGTGCTTAAGGGTGAAGGAATCCAGAAGAAGACCGGCAGAGGGAATGCGGACCTGATACTGAAGACAAAGGTGTCATTGCCCAAGAAGATATCCAAGAAACAGAGGGAGCTACTGGAGCAGTTCAAGAACGAAAAGGGATTCTTCTCACAGTTTCACCTGTGAACGGAGAAGTACATCCGCTTGTTGTTCTTCCCCTTGTTTTCTATCTTGTAAATTTCTATTTCTCCTATTTCAGAAGTGTTCTTGACGTGGGTCCCGCCATCCGGCTGCATATCGACATCACCAATCTTCACGACCCTCAGCATGTCCGAAGTGGGTAGAAGTCTCGGGTCTACCTTAAGTGCCCCCTGCATCCCCAGTATCTCTTCCCTTTTCATCTTGATGACAGAGACCTCCTGATTCTTCCTGAGTTCCTCGTTCACCCTTGCCTGGAGGGAATGCGAGATATTGTTGTTCCAGTCCCTGAAATTGAAATCTATCCTCGAGTAATCGGGATAAATCTGATTCCCTGTGATCATCGCTCCAAATTCCTTCATTGCTATTGATGACACGACATGAATGGAGGTGTGCTGTCGCATAAGCTTGTATCTCCTCTCCCAGTCTATCTGGAGCAATACCTTCTCTCCTACCGAGGGAAGAGGCTCTGTCAGATGGATAATTTCCTCCCGCTTAGTCACTTCCTTGACTTCGTAAGTTCCCGCACCTATCATCGTCCCTGAATCCGATGGTTGCCCTCCGGAAGCTGCATAGAAAATCGTCCTGTCCAGAATCGCCCCCTCTCTGACATCAACGACCTCTGCATCTAATTCCTTCAGATAGGAATCCTCCAGGTACAACTGCAAGGTCCTCATTTAGCAACACCGATGAAAGGAATCAGTATCGAGAAGAGTGCGATAAATACGAAAAAGACTCCTATGAAAATGTTGGTTGAAACGAACAGTTTCATGATGCGCTTGTCTGGTTGTGCCAAGGCTCGAAGGTAGGAGACCAACAGCGATATGCCAAGAAGAAGGTAGACCAGGAAAACGATCAGTCCGACATAAAAAGGGAAGTAAACTCTGAAGGCGTATCCAGTCAAAACCGTAACCACAACCGCAAGTAAAGCGATCGGAAAGAGAATGCCCATCGATTGTCTTGTTGTCCTGTTGACGGGTAACATCGGAACTGAAGCAGCGGCATAATCGTCCCTGTACTTGATCGATAGCGACCAGATGTGCAGGGGGGTCCATATGAAAATTGTCAGGAACAGCAGGATTGAGACCAAGTTGTATGCCGATGTGAAAGCATAAAAACCAGCCAACAACGGAGCACCACCTGAGTAGGCTCCAAGTATGATGTTCCAAGAAGTCTTCTTCTTGGTGAGCAGCGAATAAATGATTGTGTAGTCAAAGATGCCTGTAGCCATGAATGCAAACGACAAGAATGAACGGAACTCTGCTAATATAAGGGTGATGACGATCAAGATCAAACCACCGTAGAGGGCAACCTTAGGACTCATCTTACCGGATGGAAGTGCCCTGTTCATTGTCCTCTTCATCTTCTTGTCTATGGATAGATCAAAATAATTTGACAAGGACTCGGCTCCCATCAACCCGAGGGCGATGTAAAGGGCAACATAGAAAAATCCAATTAGATCTAAACTCCCTAGAATACCCAGAGCAAAAACTTCTCCAGCAATCCCCGTTATCAAGAGGAAAACCCAGACTCTTGGCTTCGTCATGATGATGAAATCACTTACGAAGTTTCCCATCAGCACGACAACAACGGACGCTATAAATTTATATGGTCTATGAGATAAGGAATAAATTTATAGGTCCACGAAGTTAACGACGAGGGCTGGTAGATCAGCGGAAGATCGCCTCCTTGGCATGGAGGAGGCCCGGGGTTCAAATCCCCGCCAGTCCATGAATCTTTGTCTATAGTCCTCTTGATTTGTGCTGACTGCGTTCATTCTTTCAATCCTCCCTAAACTTTCTAGGCTTCTTTTTCCACCCTGACTTTTAGAACTATTTTAAGCAAATCACGTAAGATTATCCTTATAGCAGTCCAAGAGTGATCAGCCTCTGCTTTTGTTATGCGTTTTCTCTCAGTTTCCGAGTCATGAGCTGCGATGTTTCTGTCCATTTTTTGCACCTCGCTTATGTATTTTAGAACATCGTTCTTCCCCACTGAAGCGGTATATGCATCAATTAGTCTAGACATTACGGCTGGTCTAGGCACTGGTTTGTTATTATTCTTCAGATATTCTTTCAGCGAAAATTCGATACCTCTAGCTATCATAACAATACTCGCATCATAAGCTTCAAAGAAATAACACTTCTTTGCCTCTAGTAAGTAATATTTGATTTCTTTGGGAATATCTTG
The DNA here is from genome assembly GCA_014874235.1 of Thermoplasmatales archaeon. Lineage (GTDB taxonomy): Archaea > Thermoplasmatota > Thermoplasmata > Thermoplasmatales. The sequence continues at coordinate 598 of JACWAC010000001.1, read as the reverse complement.
TCTAAATGAGAGTTCAAGGAAATCTCCGAGATTTTCATCAAGATTAACCTTGTCAGTTGTCGTCCTAAGCAGCTCAGCAAATCTATGACAATTCTTCTTTGCCGTAGTAGCGGCTGCAAACTGCCTGTCGGTTACATTTTTAGGCTTTGGAATTTCTTTGCCAAAGTCACCCAAAACTGAACAGTTGCTTATGTGCCTCTGGAATTGGTTATTTAAATCTGAATGTTTAAAATAGCCAGCAACAATAGAATCCTTTAGGTCTTCCTCTAAATCGTTAATCGCTTTCTTCCTTGCTCCTACTTCATTTTGATAAAAGACTTCTGAACCACGCATATCTTCACTTTCTCAGATGAATAATCCATTAGATTATATCTTGATTTCTCTATTACTCACCGTCAAACCATCTAATGCTCTAACCTATGTTCTGGTCACCGTTCCATTTATACAACTTGACTGAGGGGCGTGTTGTTAACAGTAATAGAAGTAGTGGTAGAAGAGGAACTACGCAGACTAGAGCCAAGCAAGATCTGAAAATTTCTTGAAGAAGATGGAAGGATAGGAGAATGAATGGATTTGCGTTTTTTTTAATTCCTGTCTC
>JACWAC010000019.1 GCA_014874235.1 Thermoplasmatales archaeon | reverse complement strand
CAGGTTCAGTACTATCACAACATGAAGATTATGAAAGCCGCCCTCGAAGCAAAAACCAATTACATAGATTTCGGAGGTCTCTACAGAGTAACTCTTGAACAGTTAGGACTCGACCAGGATTTCAAGGAAGCTGGGTTGCTTGCGATAGTTGGGATGGGAGCAGAACCGGGCATATCGAACATAATGGCTAGTTCGGCGGTGAGCAAGTTGGATAAGGTGGATGAAATCATAATAAGAGATGGGTGGGCGGATAAGACCAATTACCCTAAGCTGTTTTTCACATGGTCCCCCAACACTCTGTTCGACGAATTCACCTTTAAAGCAGTCCATTACGATGGCACCTTTATCGAGTCAGAACCCTTCAGCAGCCCTGAAGAGTACGACTTTGGATGGGAAATTGGTAAGGTCAAGATTTTCAGGTCTATTCATTCAGAGGTTGCGACTCTCCCCTCGAGTTTTTCTGAGAAGGGGATACGCTATGTGGAGTGGAAGGAGGGAGGAGCAGATGTTGAGAAACTCAAATTCTTGACAGACATTGGATTCGGTCGCACAGAAAAGGCGAAGGTCAATGGAGTCGAGGTTGTACCAAGGGAATTTCTCTTCGAGTACCTGAAGTCACAGAACATGTTCTCACTGCCGGAGGGCGTCCAGATAATGGATTATGAGATGACGGTGGTCACCGCGAAAGGGACCGACGAGGGGAGACCGAAGAGAGTGAAACTGAGCGCCCAATACAGGTATGACGAGACTTGGAAGGTATCGGCCTCCCAAAAACAGGTGGGAGTGCCTGGCTCAATTGCCGGGCAAATGATAATGTCCGGCGTAATCAAAGGGAAGGGAGTAAAGCCACCAGAACAGATAGTTCCTACGAAACCCTTCTTTGCCGAACTGGGCAAGAGGGACATCAGGATCAAAACAGAAGAATCGTTTGATTCAAACTGAGATACCAGAATTAATATTATGGAGGACAATCCTCTTCAGAACGAATTGATCTCCGATTTACTGGAAGTTCAGAACCTGTCGGTGAATTTTGAGACAATAGACAGAACCGTAGAGGTTCTCAGATCTGTATCCATAAGAATCGAAAAGGGAGATGCTGTTGGAATTGTGGGGGAGAGTGGTTCTGGGAAATCAACTCTAGCTCAGGCAATAATAGGAGTTCTTGACATTCCTCCTGCTAGAATTATTGATGGAGTTATTCGTTTCAACGGGGAAAACATTCTTCAAAGGAAGACAAAGTCTCCCAATTTCAGAGGAAAGGGCATCAACATGATTTTCCAGGAACCCTTGACCTCACTGAATCCTGTCTATTCAGTGCACGACCAACTGGAGGAAGCAATAAGAATTGACGATCCCACAGTTGACGCTAAAAAGAGGGAAGAAATCATAAAGAGAAACCTAAGGGAAGTGATGATAAGAGATGTCGAGGGAGTCTTAAGTGTATATCCCCACCAGCTGTCGGGTGGAATGAGGCAAAGGGTCTCTATCGCAATGGTTCTGATACAAAGGCCCCAATTGCTGATACTGGACGAACCTACTACGGGCCTGGACCTGATAGTCCAAAGGAAGATACTGAAACTGATTCTCAATCTCAAGGAAGAAATTTCATCGAGCATACTGCTAATCACACACGATCTGGCGATTGCAGCTAGTGTGTGCAAGCGAATTTACGTTATGTATGCAGGGAGAGTTGTTGAAAGCGGGTCGATGAGAGTTGTCCTCTCGAGTCCCAGTCATCCGTACACAATCATGCTCAAGAATTCGGTCCCCGAGGGGTATATGGATGAGGGGCCGCTCAATGTGACTTCTGGGTCTCCACCGGACTTGAGGGCGCTTCCGTCCGGTTGCGCATTCCATCCGAGGTGTCCGAAAGCAATGGCAGTATGTAGAGAGAAGGTTCCGGAACTGAAGAAAGTGGAAGACGAAAGGGAGGTTGCATGCTGGCTCTATGAGTGATCCACACCTGGAAGTTGAAAACCTTAGCATGCGGTTCAAGGTCAAAACAAAGATACTTCATGGTAGTGCCGATCAGGGAAAATTCAAAACAGTCCTAAATTCCGTTTCATTCGCAATCAAGGAGGGAGAGACGTTTGGAATTGTCGGTGAGACCGGCTCAGGTAAGACCACTCTTGCAAAGACACTTGTTGGAATCTATAAACCCAAGAACTGCACGATTAAACTTCAGGGAAAAGAGATAAATTTCAAAAAAAGAGAAGACGTCCTTAGTCTCAGAAGAAGCATAGGAATAGTGTTTCAGGATCCCGTAGGGAGTCTGAACCCAAGGTTGCGAGTTTTTGACATAATTGCGGAGGGCCTTCCAGACCTTCAGAAAATGAAAAAAGGAGAGAAAGAAACCAAGATCAGGGAGGCTGCAAAACTGGTTGAATTACCGGAGAGCAAGCTCGAGTCCTACCCCCCCGAGATAAGCGGTGGAGAAAAGCAGAGGGTAAGTCTGGCAAGAACTCTTGCCGGGGGGAAAAAGATACTCGTCTTGGACGAACCAACCAGCTCACTCGACGTTTCAATTCAGGCTCAGATACTGAACCTTCTTATCAAGTTGAAAAGGGAATTGTCGATCAGCTACATATTCATAACCCACGATCTCAATGTGATCAAGTTCATGTGCGATAGGGTCGCGGTGCTGTACTATGGTCAGCTACTGGAAGAAGGAAGTACCATTGAGCTGTTCGAAAGACCCAGGCACCCATATACATATGACCTAATTCACGCCAATGTCACACTCTCATCCACCAACCTTTACACCACTGACCATGAATCTGGTGAACCCTCCACTGAAGGGTGTGTTTACAAGAATTCTTGTCCAAAGAGGTTTGAACCATGTGAAAGGAATCCGCCCGTCATCGTAAGGAATGGTGTTCGTGTCAAGTGCTGGCTCTATGAGACTCAGGAGAACCTGAATGGAGTGATATCCGAAATCAAAAAAGAGCTGGGCGACGGCTCCTGAGATCGGATATTTTCAGCTTCCAAAAATGAAGATGTATCTTACGCGAAGGAATCACACTGATTTACATGGATTCGACCTGTTTGGCTCCGAAGAAGTTCGTAAGGAGTGCACGGAGAGCGGTGACTAACTGTCAGATTTCGATAGATCCGAAATCCATCTCCTTGTATGTTTGCAGGATCGTTCTAGTGTCAGACCGTTCTATCTCCGCTATGGAGGAGATTCTGTCCAGTATCTTGGAATAATCCTCCTTGCTTTTTGATACAGTCTTTATCATGAAGTCGATGTCACCCAGAAGGAAATACACGGAAACTATTCCCGGTATTCTCTTCAGTTTTTCAGCGATAGTATCTTTGTAATTTCCACCGTATTTGCCCCTTATCATGGTGAGAGTGACGAAGGTGAAACCCATCCTCGAGTAGTCAATAGTCGCAGTGATCTTCTTAATGAAGCCATTCATGCGAAGCATTTCGATTCTCTTGCTTATCGCGGAGGGAGAATAAAGTCCGACCCTCCTTCCGATCTCTTTGAGTGACAGAGTTGCATCCTCACGAAGCAGTTTTAAAATGCGTTTGTCGAACTCGTCCATAGGCGTCATTAGTGACAGTAATTTCATGATTTAACGATTTCTTAGCATTCTTCCTCTATTATAGCGCTAAACAATGGTCAAAACTATGAGAAACATCAAAATTCCAAAAAGGAAAGGTCCTGCAAACCTCTCCAAATTCGCGCTTTCCCTGCTCGACCAGAGGGTAGCGAAATAATACGCAAATGGAGCGGTAATCAGGTCGATGAGTGAAAATGCACTATAGATTTTCATGAAATAGAGAAGGACAATAGTTCCGTAAAATAATGTGAAGATCACAACCGAGAAAATCTCAGAATTTCTCCTGCCCAGAACAACAGCAAGCGTTCTGAATCCGGACCTCAGATCGAACTCCATGTCCCTATAATTCCCAACGAACAGCAATAGTGCAATCAGAAGGGAAAATGGTACAAAGAAAAGAATTGAGGGAGGGTAGAAGTGTCCGATTGCAGCGACGGAGATGAATTCACATGCTGCTATCGTGGAGAAGAACACTCCGATCTCTCCAAGAGCAAGATATTTGTATCCAAGGGGAGGACCTGTGTATCCATATCCAAGCGCTAAACCAACAATCGCAATCAAATTCAGTTCAAGTCCGTATCTTAAGGAAATCAGGAAACTGATCAGGAGGTAAATTAACGAAAAGGCAAGAGCCCAGACGATTAAGTATCGTGATGTCACCCTGTAGTAAAATATAGGGTGGTGCCGATAGCTGGTATTAGGAGAATCGGGTGTGTCAAATCCCTTGACAAAATCAAAATAATCATCGAAGAGGTTGGTTGCTATTATGAGAGGCATGATCGCAATGGACACCAGTATGAAGGGGAAATAATTGATCTGACCGGTTTTGACTATGGAGTAAACAAAACCAGGCAGTATGAAGACCAGATAGAGGTAGATGGGAGGTACCTTTCCACCCCGCGAAGAGATATCAGCCAGTTTCTTGATTTCTGCAAACAAATTTGCTCGCCTTCAGTCAAACCTCAATGTTTATGTCGTTAATAAATGATGAAATTCCTTCCACGCCAATAGAATTTCGAGGGAAGAGTTCCATAGAAACAAATTCGTATATATTATGACTAAATCATGACCTATGCCTGAACTAGAGATTAACGTATCTATGTTGAAGTGCCCCATCTGCGATCTCAACCACAGTTACAAGGTAAAGGTTGAGTATAACGACAGGAAGGAATCTCCTTCAGACACGTCTTCAATATATTACAACACTTTCCAAACAATAAAAAAGGTAGCGGACAAGATAATCGAGGTTCAGGTCTATGAAATAGATGCGTACTGCCAGAAGAACGGCATTCCTTTTCGAATCATTGTCGATCCCCCCCTACCAGATGGAATGGTTCCTACCAAGTTCACAGTGAATTCACCGACGTAAAACTTAATTCTCGAATATGGGTGAGCTACCAAGGAAAATCAAAAGGAGATGTAATTCTGATGGTCAACGCTCTGATAGCAGGTGGTTCCGGGTTTATAGGAAGGCATCTTTCAAGGAAGATCAAGGAAAGCGGAGGAGAAGTGGCACTCTTGACGAGAAAGACTAATCCGTCAATACCTTACAAGCAGATAGACTGGGACCCCAATGGAGACGGTAGCCTCCTGGAAAAGGAGATTGAGGGTTACGACCTGATCGTCAACCTCTCTGGAGCGGGTATCGACAAGAAGTGGTCAGACCCTTACAAAAAAGAATTAGTGGACTCCAGAGTTAGGAGCACCGCGTTGCTTGTAAAAGCAATCAACTCTGCAAGCAAGAAACCTGCATACCTTGTGAATGCATCTGCAATAGGTTATTACGGAGATGTCGAGGACTCTCCGGTTGACGAGAAGTCGAAACCAGGAGACGATTTTCTCGCAAACCTGTGTGTGAGCTGGGAGGACGAAGCAAAAAAAGTTGACAAGAATGTCAAACTCTTGCTACCCAGATTTGGAGTGATACTTGGTAGTGATGGTGGTGCACTTCCACAGCTTCTGAGAGGGGCAAGATCGGGAATGACATTCAACCTCAAAGGTAAGGCAGGCTGGAAATCATGGATCCACGTGGATGACGCTGTCACCTCCATCATATTCATGACCCAGCGAGGTTTTGAGGGAGCATACGACGTCGTTTCTCCCAACCCGTTAAGGATGGAAGGTCTAATGACCCTTATTGCGGGGGAGATAGGAAAGAAACTGAGAATAAAGATTGGTCCTTCAATGGCAAATCTTGTTCTGGGTGAAGGAAGCAAGTATTCAGTTTTCGGAGGTCAGAAAGTTCTACCAACAAGGTTACTAGATTTGGGGTTCAACTTCAAGTATCCCGACATACAAGAAACGCTCAGAGACCTCATTCAGGAATCAAACTAGCAGACGACTGTTTGCGCAGTGACAAGCATGGCTCCTCACGGTAGTTGGAAAGGTCGACCATGTCCTGGATAGGCATTTGCACCGTGGAATTCCAGGATCCTTTTGATGGAGAGTTCAGCATTCTCAGGATCTAGTGTGAATGATCTGTTAAACTCGTACGATCCCTTATTTTCTAAAATTGAATCTCCCGTAAAAATTGAGTTCATTTCCTCAAAGAAGAAAGACGTACTACCGGGAGTGTGACCCTTTGTATCGATCTTCTTCATTCCCGTCAGTTCCAACTCGCTCAGCGGCCTCACCGTGTCCGCTGGCCTGGCTTTCGTTAAGCCAACCATTGCCGAGATGAGGCCGCCCGTTGATGGCATCTTTTCATTTCCCCTTGCTATCTCGATTTCTTTATCTGGAACGAATATCTGTGGGTGGAATTTGGATTCCAAATCTGACAACCCACCAATGTGGTCAATGTGACAGTGCGTTATCAGGACTGTATCCGGTCTTAAATTATTAGTCTCGAAATGACTGATAATTTTCTTAGAAGAACTCTTCATGCCAGCGTCAATCAGTATGGTCTTTTCTTGAGTTTTTACGATATAGCAGTTGGCCATTGTTCCATCGATCAGCTCTATATTTTCTGTCAATTTCACAGTTGATTAGCTCGTTTTAGAACTAAACATTTGTTGATAAAATTGATATGAATGAACTATTAATGTACGTAGAAATGAGACGATACTTACTTAAGAATATCAGTTATCTGCGGGAAGGTTGATGAATTTGCCCATCTCCATCGGTGTTTTAGATGAGACTTCGGAGAACGAGAACAGGGTAACCCTGGTACCGGAGGACACAAAGAGACTGGTATCAAATAATGTGGACGTATATGTTCAATCGGGAGCCGGAACAAAAGCAGGTTTCCTGGATTCGGACTATGCATCATCCGGAGCCAAAGTGCTGGGTACAAGGGTAGAGGTCATAACAAAGTCAGATCTGCTGGTAATGCTTGGCAGACCTGATTCCAGCGACCTGTCAAGCATGAAGCCCAACACAACGGTAGTAGGCCAAATCTATCCACTGAGATACCAGTCTCTTTTACAGGATTTGGCTAATGCCAAGTTGCGAGTATATTCTCTTGAACTTCTACCAAGGACGACCCGTGCGCAATCAATGGACGTCCTATCATCACAGTCAGCAGTTGCAGGATACAGGGCCGCAATAATAGGTGCCTTTCACTCTCCCAGATTGATGCCAATGCTCACGACAGCGGCTGGTACTGTTAAGCCTGCGAACGTACTTGTGATAGGTGCGGGTGTCGCAGGACTGATGGCTATTGCGACCGCAAAGAGACTTGGGGCTTCAGTCACCGCCTATGACGTAAGGAAAGCCGCTGGAGACGATGTCAGGAGTCTCGGGGCAAAGTTTCTGGAAGTGGGAGTAAACGCAGAGGGAGCTGGTGGATATGCCAGAGAGTTGACGGAAGAAGAAAAAAAGAAAGAGAAGGAGTTGCTGGAGGCTGCGATAATTTCCGCTGACCTTCTCATAACAGCAGCGGGGGTGCCAGGCAAGAAAGCCCCAAGGGTTGTCAATGCAGAAACCATTTCAAGGATGAAGAAGGGAAGCGTGATAGTTGACACCATGGCAGAATCTGGAGGAAACTGCGAGCTTACTCAAGAGGGAAGGATTATAGAAAAAAATGGTGTGAAGATCATCGGTTCCATCAATCCTCAATCTGAGGCACCTATCAACGCAAGTCAGATGTATTCAAGGAATATGATATCATTCATTTCAATTCTGATAGACAAGGATGGGAAATTTGTCGATCCGGAGAAGGACGATCTGCTCTCCTCTTCTATGATCTGCACTGACGGAAAGTTGACCTTTCCGCCTCCCAAGAAGGAGAGTGAAAAGAAGTGATCATAACAGATTGGGCCTGGCTGTACATAATAATTCTTGCAGTTTTCGTCGGCTACGAAGTTATCAGTCACGTTCCGGTGGTACTGCACACTCCACTCATGTCAGGTTCAAACTTCATCCACGGCATTGTTCTGGTAGGAGCGATACTCGCCCTGGGATTTGCAACCAACGATGTTGAAAGGGCAATTGGGTTCGTTGGAGTGGTCATGGCCACACTCAATGTGGTTGGAGGCTACGTGGTCACGGAGAGGATGCTGGCGATGTTCAAGAAGAAGGAGGTATCGAAGTGATCGATATAACCCAGCCCATCTACGTTCTGACGATAGCAGCTTTCGTGATCGGTCTTATAAGGATGGGGAACCCCGCAACAGCTAGGAGTGGAATACTGTGGGCCGGAATAGCGATGGCATTTTCGATCGGGGCAACGTTCTTTGTACCAGGTATCTCCAATCTGATACTCATATTTCCAGCTATTATCATAGGAGCAGCCATAGGTTACGTTGCTGCAAGAAAAGTGGCAATAGTGAACATGCCGCAAATGGTTGCAATATACAACGGAATGGGAGCCGGGGCTGCATCTACGATCGCTGCAATCGAATTGATACGGGGTAACACTTCTTCATTCGATACAACTATCGCTCTTGCAGGTGCCATAATCGGGAATGTTTCGATAGCAGGAAGCGTGATAGCCTTCCTCAAACTCCAGGGGTGGATAAGACAGAGGCCGATAACCTTCTCTCTGCAACAGGTCGTGAATTTGATAACGGCTGCGGTAGGGGTGTTCTTTGGTGTAGTATTCCTCCTTCACAGCAACATATTGATCCCTTACAAATCCGCTTTAGTTCCTTTCTTCGTTCTGACAATTGGATATGGATTTATGATGGCACTCCCAATTGGCGGTGCGGATATGCCTGTCCTGATATCTCTTTACAATGCTATGACGGGAATAGCTGTCGGGCTCGAAGGATTTGCGATTTCAAACTATGCAATGGTCGTTGCGGGAATACTGGTTGGTGCCGCTGGTACGATTTTGACTCTTGCGATGGCAACTGCAATGAATAGATCTGTAGGTGCGATCCTTGCAGGCGGATTCGGAAAGGCGCAGGTGGAAGATAGAACGGTATCGGGCAACCTGAAACCGATCAGCGCAGAGGATGTTGCAGTTATGCTAGCATATGCTTCAACGGTCGCAATAGCTCCAGGATTCGGGATGGCTTCAGCTCAGGCCCAATTCAAGGTCAGAGATCTTGCAGATATGCTGATAGCAAGGGAGATCAAGGTGTTCTTTGCCATACATCCGGTTGCGGGACGAATGCCGGGCCACATGAACGTCCTTCTGGCAGAGGCAGGAGTTCCATACGATCTCCTTGAAGACAGGGACGAGGCAAACAGGGCATTCCAGGATGTCGATATTTCAATTGTCATCGGTGCGAACGACGTAGTAAATCCTGCCGCGAGGATTCAGGGAACGGCACTGTACGGAATGCCGATTCTGGATGTAGATAAGTCGAAGAATGTGGTCGTATTGAAGAGAGGGGCGGGAAAGGGATTTGCAGGGATAGAAAACGACCTCTTCTATATGGACAAGACCAAGATGCTGTACGGAGATGCGCAAGATTCTATTTCAAAAATCATACAGGAACTCAAGAAACTGTGAGCCATAGAGTCGTGTTTTGAGATTGTGTGCCTACAAGTTGTAGGGGATGTAGTCACACAGAATTTAATGCATATGTGACTACAAACTTGCACTATGTAGTCACTAAGTCAGTCTTCTGAGCAAGGACCTGTATTCCCTAAGTAGGAGTAGTAGAGTAGGCTTAATGTTGCCCTCGTTCTCATAGTCTTGTAGAGCGGCATAATACTCCTCTCTGTTCTTGAATTCTATGTTTACTGGAGGGAGTCCATGCTTGATGAGAATGTTGTTAAGCAATAGTCGACCTACCCTACCGTTGCCGTCCAAGAATGGATGAATGTTCTCGAACTGATTGTGGACTATGGCAGCAAGTACCAAAGGAGGATAATTCTTCAAGTTGTCTTTGTACCACTCGACCAGTCCTTTAAGGAGTGGAACGACTGTCGATGAGATGGCACCTCTGTGCACAATTCTCCTGTTTCCGTCTACGACTGCAACCTCTTCTCCAGTCTTCCTCAGATAACCCGCAAATGATTTTGAATTCTTAAAGACTATCTTGTGAAGTTCCTTCATGAGGTCAATGGAAATGTGCTCCTTCGTTTTCCTGATGTACTCCACCGCCTCCGCCACTCCTAAGGTTTCCCAAATCTCTTCCTTGGATTTGTTTGGCCACTCGTTTTTCTGAATTATCTTGGCTACCTCTCTCTGTTCCACAGTAGATCCTTCTATGGCATTTGTATCGTAAGCGAACGACTCCGTAAACCGTTGCCAGTTTTCTTCGTTCAGATGGGAGAGCTTGATCCCGATAGAGGCGGCAAGTCCAGTAAGTTCTGCCATTTCTTCGTCAGAAAGAGTCGTTCTATAGGGGTCCCTTATTGCCCTGATTGATTCGAGTCGCCGACTGAGCTTCACTTCGGCAGATTTTCTCTTGAGTTCGAGTTCCGAATCAGAGAGATTCTTTCCCAGGTAAATCCGTGCCTTTCTGACCTTATCCAGTCTTCTGTAGCTGTGACTCAAGTAATAGTACTTTATTCCGTTTCTTTCTCTGATTTCGATATTCACAGCATGTATGTGTCTACAAAGTATAATAATATTTCCACTAAGTGACTACAATGTGTTTACGGAAACGAAAACAATTCGAAAAGTAACTCTATGAAAAATACGTACCATTACGTGGTAGGACGGGGAGCAGAGATGAGGCTCAGAAGGACTAGAAGCCATTGACAATCACACGGAAGCCGTATTGTGTTCGAATGTCTCACCAGAATATTTAACTAACCGCGATCAATGATTTGCCATGCCTTCTAAACAATCTAAGATCTTGATATTGGGCTTTGGAACCGTTGGTCAAGGATTTTTTGATTTATTCACAAAAAAGAGGGAGTCTTTGGGTCTGAACGACGTAACAATTAGTGAAATTGTCGATATGAAATACGGCCATATAGTAAATCCTAAACCAGATGTAATCGGCGAAATTGCGACCGGTAAAACCTTCCCACCAAAAGACGTGATTTCAACGATCAAGGAATCAGACGCAGACATTGTTTGTGAATTCACCTGGCTGGATCTTAAGACCGCGGAGCCCGCCTATTCCCACGTCAAGACTGCACTTGAATTGGGAAAACACGTGATAACCACGAACAAGGGTCCATCTGCGCTTAAGTACAAAGAGCTCACCGAACTTGCCAAAAGAAAAGGTGTAAAGTTTCTGATGAAAGGAACTGTTATGGCTGGCACACCATCCTTTAATCTTCTAGACCTGCTTCCAGGTGCGGAGGTCAAGAGCGTAAGGGGCATCATGAACGGAACCACCAACTACATACTGACCTCGATGGAACAGGGAAAAGACTTTTCAACCGCACTCAAAGAAGCACAGGAACTCGGATATGCAGAGGCAGATCCAACAAACGACGTCGATGGCTTCGACACAGCTTCGAAGATCACAATAATATCACACATACTGGGCTGGAATCACGAGTTCAAGAATCTTGAGATAAAGGGAATCAGAAAGGTAACGCCAGAACAGGCGAAGGAGAAAACGAAGCTCATAGCATATGCCGACAGATCAACTGCTTATGTCCGACCAACCAAACTTTCAAAGGAAGACATCCTCTCCGGAGTGAGCGGCGTGATGAATGCGATAGAGATAGATACTGACACCCTGGGAAAGATATACGCGATGGGACCGGGAGCCGGAAGGACCCAGACTGCCCAGGCCGCTCTAACTGACCTGATGAGAATCGTCAGGAGCACAACACACTGAAAGTCGAAGTCTCTCGTTGTAGCCAACAGTGAAAAATCAAACGGACAACGGATACTCGATATGATCTGTTTTCTTCCTCAATTTTCAAGAAGGCTAATTCCGTATTTCTCTCTGAAAGAATTTTAATGTTTACCGACAGATTTAATAGAGGGTTAATTTATTCATTTTGATGGAAATTAGAGGTATTTTCGACCTTAGCGTAACCCTCAAGACCTATATGCCTTTGTGGCCCACCAACCCATTGCTCAGTGTAGCTCCAATAGGTGTGGCGGCAAGAGACGGTTACAACGTGGAGTCTTACACTTCTGTCACCCACAGCGGCACCCACATAGATGCACCCTACCACATGATTGACACCATGACGACAGTAGACGACCTCCCCTTAGGACAGCTAGTTGGGGAAGGATATGTGATCAGACCAGAGCTTGACGGCCCCGAAATTACTATGGAACGGTTGAAGAGGAAGTGGAAGGAGGAATACAACGGAAAAATAGTACTCATCAATACGGGATGGGACAAAAAGAGAGGGTTCACCAAAGAATTCCAGTACGAATTTCCAGGACTAGCACTAGATACGGTCGATTTTTTGATAAAAAGAAAACCAAAGGTAATCGGAATAGATACGCTGGGGATCGAGCCATTCAGCCACGGGGATTTCAAGGTTCACAAAGCGCTTCTCTCAGAGGGATTTGCTTTCATAGAGGACCTTGCAGGGTTGGATCAGCTCGAGGAGGGTAAGAAATACCTGATAGCCGCACTTCCGCTCAAGATTTTTAAGGCGAGTGGAGCCATGGCGAGAGTCATTGCCATGGATGTTTATTGAGGTGTAAAAAAAATGAGTGATGAAATGAAAAGTGGAGGGCTCCCTCCAGCCTCTCAGGCTGCAGCAGAAGCCCCAAAAACGTCTGGATACAAGAAAGACCTAGGCACATGGAGTGTGGTGTTCCTTGCCATTGGAGCAATCCTTGGCCCCGCAGTCGCGTATGCTCCTGTCTATACGGTCGCATATGCAGGACCAATCGGCATCCTGTCATGGTTTGTGGCAATGGCGATGTTAATACCGGTTGGGCTCGTATACACGGAACTTGGAACAACCTGGCCAAAGGCTGGTGGAATTGCTCACTATCCGTCTAGAAGTAATGGGCCCCTTGTCGGAGCTATCAATGGGTGGTCATCTTTCGTAGGGTATCTCTTGGTATCACCTGTCATCGTTTTCTCATTGGTAGAGTACGCAGGCTTCTACTATTCTTCATTGTACAACCCAGCGACAGGACTTTCCGTTCTAGGAATAGTAGTAGCAGAAATTGCGCTTATCGCAATTTTCTTGATCAACATGCTCAGAATCAAACATATGGGTGCAATTAATAACTGGCTGACCGTAGTCACGATAATTCTTATAGCAGCAGTAATAATCGGACTTCTTTTCTTCTACCACGGAGGAAGTTTCACATCATCGGCTTACGGAGGTTTGGTACCATACGGAGCAGTTGGTTTCTTCAGCGCAATTACTCTGACAATATTCGGCTACGGGGGATTCAGGCAGCCCATAGACTATTCGGAAGAGGTTAAGAATCCGGGAAAGAGCATTCCTCTCGCCGTAGTTCTATCGATCGTAATCTCAGGAATAATATATGCCTTACTTGCATTCGTATTCGTAGGCGCAGCAAACTTCGGATTGTTCGGAGTGAAACAATGG
>JACWAC010000110.1 GCA_014874235.1 Thermoplasmatales archaeon | reverse complement strand
GTCTGATGACGTCATGAGGATCATGACCATATTCACCAACATAGTGAACATGGGAATAGAGAGGGAGAGAGGGCTCAAGAACATCACTTCAAGGAATTCGTTATCGGACGAGCTGTACAAGGATGTAAAGGACCTACCAATTGAAGCCATGACCCAGTCAAGAGATGGCGAGCTGATGGTGGGAAGCCAGATTTCAACTAGAATTTGGCAAAGTCGCCACTATCTGATGCAAGGAAAGGGAACCGATAATCAGATTGAAATAGAACGTTATAAAACGCCATATCAATACGAAGGCAACGAGGCCGCTATGGGGAAGGAATATCGAAAAAGTTGCGATCATGAGAATTTCCATTATTCCTGCGGACCCAGGGGTAACAGGAATCAGGGATATGAGTACCAGTATAATTTGTACGAAAATAATGTACAGAATGTCCGGCATTGCCCCAAATCCGATCAACAGTACGATTGGAACGGAGAAGTCAGAAAGCCATAACAATGCGGTGACAACTACTCCTAGAACGAGAGCACCCGGGTGCTTCAAGAATATTTTTTTTGTTGATGAAGTATAGGTTTCGATGTGTGCAAAAATTCTTGGGAGGGAATCCTCGTATTTTTTGCCTTTTCTGTCGAACCTTCTAATGAGCCTTGCTAACCAGTCCTTGGTACGGTTCATTAGCGATCCTGCGCCCATTGAAGCTAGCAGGAAAGTCAAAAACAAGACAAGCAGCGCGGTACCGATCGTCGCCAATATTCTCAGTTGACCCGTGAGAATCTCAAGGCCCGTGAGGATCACAAATGCAAAGACTCCGACGAAAAATATCGAATCAAAGCCTCTCTCTCCGAGAGCTATTGCTGTAGCGGTTCCGACTGGTTCCCCATAGTCTATTAACTTCTTTATGCGTACAGGTTCTCCACCTACGTAGCCCGGAGTGATTGAAGCAGCAAAAAGTGAGGAAATGACTGTCACAAAAGAATTCGCAAAAGTAATCTTATATCCGTTTGAACGGGAGAGTAACTTTATACGAAGCGCCCAGAAGAGAAAAGAAACCATATGAAGAGCCAGCGCTGCCAGAAAAAAAAGATAAAAATCTGTGGGTAGAGTGGATAGTGTATGAACGAGGTTCTCTGGGCCGTAAATGAGGGTAAAAACAAGAAGGGTTATCGCAGATATTGCGATCCCTAGATATTTGCTACCTGCCCTTAGATTCAATTAGTTCACCATATATTGCCTCAAGTCTGTCCGAAGTAGACTGAATCGAATATCCTATACTGGATTTGCGAGCGTTTTCAGAATAAGTCCT
This sequence comes from Thermoplasmatales archaeon, assembly GCA_014874235.1. Lineage (GTDB taxonomy): Archaea > Thermoplasmatota > Thermoplasmata > Thermoplasmatales. The sequence goes on along the minus strand of JACWAC010000110.1, from coordinate 2,740 downwards.
CATATCCTTTCCGTCCAATTCTCTGATCTTTTTTATTAGCCCTTCCGGCTCGCCATAATTGACGAACCAGCCGTTGTAGTCCTCCTGCAAAATTCCAATTTCCCTTGTCTCAAAAGAACCAATTGCTGGAGTTCCTGACGCCATAGCCTCGATGAGGACGACACCGAACGTTTCTGCTCTCGAAGGAGCTATGAGGAGTTTCGCGTTTTTCAAAAGGGATATTTTCTCATCCTCGGTGACGTAACCGAGGTACTCGATGTTCTTGTATCTTTGAGCGAAATCGCGTACCATCTCCTTCAATGGTCCTGAACCTGCAATCTTGAACTCCTTCTCTGGCAGTTTGGATGCCGCAGCCAGGAGCTCCTTGACTCCCTTGTCTTGCGTAAGCCTTCCCACATAGAAGTAGTAGTCTTCCTTCTTTTCACTGTACTCAAATTTGTTCAGATCGATGCCTACGTGAACTACCCTCGATTCTCTCCCAAACTTCCTGAGATGATCAGCGACTAGTTTCGAGGGCGAGACGATCAGGTCGAGTTTGGCGTACAGATGCATGTTGTACTGAAATGCGACGTTTAGAATGCTCTTGATAAAAGGGAAGTGGATCGTGTTATCCATGTTGACAAAATCCGTGTGGTAGGTGCCTATAGTTGGGATGTTTCTCTTCCTCGCATAACGATATCCCATCGTTCCAAGTGTAAAAGGAGTGTGTATGTGAATTATCTGCGGATCAAAACGTGCCAGATCCCTGTACATTTCGTAGACAGGTATTGCAACCTTGTATTCCTTGTAAAGGGGAAAGCGATAGGACGGTAGCCCGAATACTCCGTCATTGGTGGAAAATACTGTATAGACCCTTACCGAATGCCCTCTCTTCTCCAGTTCAGCCTTATAGTCTACCAGGTGATTTGCTACGCCATCAGCTATCGGGTGGTACGTATCGCTGCATAGGGCTATTCGCATTAATGGTCGCGTTTTCGATACGTCTACGATTATAAAGATATATCTTACCTACAAGCGTGGCCTGCTCGAATAAATTCTTCATTGATGGCTCTCTGAAACACTGTATGAAGCAATCGTTGCACGTGTTGGTATAATCGTCCCATTTTCTGTTCGTGTTCATTTTCTTTGCTGTCTTGTAGAAACAGGGATAAACGTCCCCGTGATAATCGGCGTAGAAGACCTCTTCGCCGGCCCTGCACCTCTGAACTTCCTTTTTCTCTAACCAGTCCACTGCTTCCTTGTAGTAGGTCCTGGTGTTACCGAATTTGTAGTCTCTGTAATTTTCGAATGCGAAATTGAAGGCCTCCCTGATCTGACTGTTCTGAACTGGCACCTTTTCGTAGTAGTACGAACTGTTATCCGGGAAGCACATCGAAGCTGGGATCCCCAGTTCGTTGTTCACAAATGTTGCATAATCTCCCATCTTATCGTAGTTGAAATCTGTGACCAGAATGTTGGATGTCAAAACCTTGACCCTCGGTCTTAGATATCTCATGCTCTCCACGACTATATCGAATATCTTCCTACCTCTGTATTCGTTGTGGAGTTCTGGTATGTGACTGTCGAGGCTGATTGTTGCAGCGTCCAGATACGGATATATCTTGCTCAGCACGTACTTGTTGGTGCCGTTTGTGGCAATGTGAGTCATGAACTTGTGTTCCTTCAACGTTTTCAGAATTCTTGGAAGATCTGGATGAAGCGTGGGTTCTCCTCCAGTTACGGAGACTGCCTTGACCTTGTTATATTTCATCTCTTCAATAAATTCTTCAATTCTGTCTTTAGGAAAGAGAACGTTACCTTCAAAGGCATTACAACCCTTGCATAGAAGATTACACTTGAAATCGATATTCCAGATGACTGTTCTCATTATCCGATGAAATGAAGTAATTATTTAAATGTTAAGTCGGTGAGAAGTAGTAAAACTCCTGACCTTGTTATAAACCCATCGAAAGAGAAGATCTGCCAGAAATGGCAGCTTCGCCTATTGAATCAGGTAGCTCACTTCTGAATAAGTGAGAGGACGTAATAAATTAATTTGAGCTATTAAGGCAACTAACTCTTTTGCTGCTTCAATAGATACTCAGTGAAGTAGCTTATGACAATGTCCGCTCCAGCTCTGAAGATTGAAGTCATCGATTCTTTCAGAACCGAATCAAGATCTATTATTCCACTCTCCGCTGCAGACATTATGATCGAGTATTCTGCACTCACGCTGTATGCCGCAATGGGAAGCTGGAACCTGTTTCTTGCTTCTCTTACAATATCGAGGTAGAAGAGCGCAGGTTTGACCATTACAACGTCTGCACCCTCTTCTATGTCGAGTTCAATTTCCCTCATTGCTTCCCTTGTGTTTCCATATCCCATCTGATACGTTTTCCTGTCACCAAATGAAGGTGCGGAGAAGACTGCATCCCTGAAAGGCGCATACATCGAGCTGGCAAACTTCGAACTATATGCGAGTATCAGGGTGTCTACAAAACCTGCATTGTCCAGTTCTTTTCTGATCCTCCCCACCTGTCCATCCATCATTCCTGAAGGGGCGACTCCATCGACTCCGGCCTCCGCATAACTCTTAGCGATTTTAGCATACATCTCGAGTGTGGAATCATTATCGATAGCCTTACCTCTGATGATTCCACAGTGACCGTGATCCGTGTATTCGCAGAGACAAAGGTCGGCGAAAACAAGGATGTCAGTCGCCTTCTTTATCTCCCTAACGGCCCTCTGAACTATTCCTGTC
>JACWAC010000109.1 GCA_014874235.1 Thermoplasmatales archaeon | reverse complement strand
GGTTTTCCACTCTTCTTGATTAACTCTTGAGGAATTCTGTGTGCAGGCATTCTCACTGCTACTGTGCTTAACCCAGCGGTTGGAACCGAACCTATGTTCCTCTTTTCGAGCACTACAGTCAGCGGCCCGGGCCATATCTTTTCGAAATTTTCCCTAACCGATTTGGGTAGCCCTTTTGTGATGTATTCCAATTGTTCGAAGTCGTTTATGTGGACTATTATTGGATTGTCCTGCTGCCTGCCCTTCGCAATGAAAATTTTCCCACACGCTTCATCGTCCAGAGCGTTAGCCCCAAGCCCATATACCGTCTCTGTGGGAAATGCAACCGTACCTCCCTTTTCGATAATTCTGGCAGCCTCCCTGATCGCTTCAGGATCCGGTGCAACGGGGTCAAGCTTGCGTACATTATTCATTTAGGCGTCATGTTGTGCGCTGGTATAATATTAGAGCTAGAAATGGTCCCCCTTTCTGATGAACAATCTCAGAAAGAGGTACGAGATCAGCACATCCAGGATTATGGTCAGAGTATAGCCCTTGAAATAGCTCGAAATGTTGAAACTGATGACGTACCTGGACAAAGGAAACAGCAGTGCATTTATGACAATGATCGGAAGACCTATGACGAACGTTTTCAGGACGACCCATTTCCCGCCCATCCCTTCTTGCGAAAGGGAATATACCTCCTTAGGAATCGCGTTCACTAGGTATGTGCCTGCCGCAACCAGAACGGCCATAAGTATGAGAGCAAAGAATGGGTAATTCAGTAGCATATAAGGGACCAGGCTCTTGTTTGCAAATGCCATTACAAAGATGATTATGCCGTAATAGACCAATCCGATGCCAAAGATGCTGAACAACTTGGAAAAGAAGAATTGGCTCCGTGTAATTGGAAGGGCAGATAGGTGCCACGCTGCTTTTCCTTCCAACCCAATCAACAGAATAAGGTCGAACAGGAAAATTGAAGACACATAAGGTATCAGGAAAAAAGACTGCCAAGAACCGGTCGATGCAGACATCAGTTCAGGGATGACGGGTATAATGAACGTGATGGGTATGACCAAGACCATTATTGCTCCTCTCCTCCTGAATACTATTTTGAAATCCTTGTCCACCAGCGAGCTCACAGGTTTCCTGATCCTCAGGGAGAGCGGTCTTCTGCTACCACCGGACACGTCAGCAAAAGTCTCCATCTTCTCCGTGAAACTCTTGCGTTGAATGTATCGATAGAACGGATAGACTAACCCAAACACTCCCGCGAAGGTCGCGAACGGGTAGATAGAGGGAGCGGATATGTATTGCGATGCTACTGGAATGAAGTAATACAGGTACTGCGGGATTCTTATGTAACTCTGGAAAGCCGGATTGGTGGCCACCTCTATCGCAAGAATGAAAACAACGAAAATAAGCATCTGAAATAACTGACCCAGGTACAGCCTCTTTGTCTTCCTGTTTGTATTGGTCTTGGTGAAGGTTACCCCCAGGAGGAGGGAGATCAGCCTGGCGATGTAGATGAACAGTACCGTGAAGATAGAGAACACTATTATGGGGAAGGGGTCGTGAGTCTCCAAAGTTATGATAACACCAGCTGGAATCGTAACAAAAGGAAGATAGAACTCGTTGTAGAGGAAAAGCGAAAATGGGACAACTCTCCTATCGACCTTCAGAGGAAGCTGTGTCAGCGGAGTGAGAAGTTTCATGTTCCAGATCCCCCTGTAAAACTGGGTGTCGCTCATTACCGCAAGTATCAACAGGAGAAGGAACAGGATGAAATTGTCATTGGATATGGCTGATTTACTAGAGATACTGCCAAGTCCAAAAAATACGGATATGATGCCATAGATAACGGTGTTGAAGTAGAGGGACGAAAGTGCATTATTGGAGAGATATCTCTTTGCATGGGCTACTGACTGTTTGTCGCCCTTCTGGAAACGCGGTGTATTCTTGAGATACTGGTACTTCAACTCCGTGTTGAGTACCTTTGCAAGAAAGAAATCATTTCGCAGCGTCATCAAGGACCTCGCTCAGGACCCTCCTCTTTCTCCTGCTCATCTCAAGAACAGCAGAATCTATCTTGACGCTTCCTGAATCTTCTTCGTACTTCTTGAGCACCAGTATCTCCCTGCCATCAGAATCCAGGACTCTGCTGCCTCCCCAGAAAACCTGATTCCTCTGAAGACCTGCGTTGTTCACATAAATCAGGTAGGACTGGCTCCCGATTGCTCTCGCAGGGAAGACCTTCTCGAAGAAGGGATATGAAGTGAATGGAGAGGCCGAGATATTGATAATGATATCCGAACCCTTTTCAACTGAGTCATCAAAGAAGAGGTCGTAGCATATTTCGATTCCCACCTTAAACCCCCTGTAATTTACCGTAAGTGGCCGTTCCCCTCTCCTGAAATATCTCATCTCCTCGAATGGCCCGAAGTTGGGTAAATGCCTCTTTTTATAGATTTCAAGAGAGCCCTCGGTGACTACTACCGCCGTATTGTAAAGGAACTTGTCCCTGTATGGAGCACCAAAGATGAGCATTCTATCTCCCAACTTTCGCTGGATATCGCGAACAAATTTGCCATCCAGGTCGACAAGGTTTAGATTGTCCCTGATAAGATATCCCGAATAAAACATCTCTGGGAAAATGACAATGTCGAAGTCTTCTTCCAGTGATTGTTTGATGAGTTTCTCGTTTGCTTCAACACCCTTTACTGGATTGAACTGTTTAAGTAACACCTTGATTAGAGACATTCAGAGGTGTTATAGTAACTGTCGATATTTATTTTCCTTTATCCGTCAGGACTCTCAAAAAGAACTTGAAGTGAAAAGAAAGTATAAAAAAACAAAAATTAATGAGGTCCCGTGACCTCGGTTTCAACTGGGTCCACTTCGAAGTTTATGGCCAGGACCTTTTCGTTGAGTACTTCTGCAAGTGTGTCCTCTATTATAGTGTCGAACGAACCCCTGTACTCTCCGTATAGGGTGTCGTAGAGCTTCATTTGACTCTCGATGGTGGAATCCATGTCGTCCTTGATTCTCAGGTTTATTTCAGTTATGGATTCGAATTCGTTGTTGTCATAGACTTCTATACGGTCCGTTTCTTTATTGAGCTGTGCAAGGACCCTGTCTGCGACTTCCTTTCTATTGTCTTCGAATTCGAAGGGCCTCACAGCAAATACCTTGAACGGAGTCTTTCCCTCTTTCAACATCTTCACCATTTCCAACGTTCCTCCAGATCCGGTGCCGCCTCCGAGTGCTGAAACTACCAGTACCAAGTCTGCTCCCCTGATCACCTTTCTGTCAATTAGGAAGGAATCTTCCCTGAATGCCTTCTTAGCGACTTCAACGAATCCGCCGGAATCCCTGTTATCCAAAATGTATTCTTTACCGATGTTTATCGAAAGGATGTCACTCCTCTTAGCGTTTGACAGCGCATCCGTGTTTAGGCAGTAAATATTTACTTCCTTTCTCTTCCTGCTAAGCTCAGACACTATGTTGCAACCTCCGCCTCCAATCCCAACGCAAACTATTGAAGGTTCAAAGAATTTCTTATCACTTTTGAGACCGCTCATCATTTTGTATAGTGGGCCAGACCTAATTTTATCTATCATTTTTTTCACCCCTCTGTCTCTCTTCCCTCTTCTCCTCGAAGGGAAGATCCTCAAAATTCAGAAGGTTCCTATCGTCAAGGTATCCCCTGACAAGCTTGTTGAGCCACATCGGCAGGAAGTGCTCCTCGTTGACCTTCCTTATTATGAATTCTATGGCGTCGTATCTGTCTTTGAAGAGCCCCTTTGTGACCATATGATCTAGCGTGTTGAGTGTTGCTTTCGAAAGCTTTACTTCACTGTCTTCTACCGAGGGTTGTACTTGGGGATGTTGAATGTATGCATAAACAGCTGCTCTTATCATCTCCGATTTTGTCTTGAACCTTAGCGATGTGCTGAGAAAGTCGTTTATTTCGTCATCCTCCTGCGGTGTCAGACGAAGTGCAATTCTCCTGGTACTACTAGTATCCACTTGGAACCAATCCTCTTAAAAATGATATGAAGTTATC
>JACWAC010000108.1 GCA_014874235.1 Thermoplasmatales archaeon | reverse complement strand
GCTTCATAAGGGACGTACCATCACTCATCACCGGAAAGGATGCTCATTCTGGATAATGTGCACACATCACTGACTGTTACTTCTGTTCTCAATGGCAGGACCCGTCAATGAAAATATTTGATAATCACGTGCATTTGAGGCCAGAGACCGTTGATTTCTTCGCCAAGTCGTACGTGAAAGCGGGAGGAACCGGCTAGATCTAGTAAATCTCACGGAGGATTGTTTCACGTCAAATGATTTCGAGGGGAAGTACCGGGAAACAATATCGCTGTCGAGGGTGTTGAGGGACAGGGGCTGCAGGTGGTTGTTACAATAGGACCGTATCCAGTGAATTACCTCTCGATAAAGGACGAGTTGGGAGCCATAAGGACTAAGGGGGATTTTTTGAGGCAGTGGACGCTGCGCTCAAGCTGATAGAGAGGGGGGAAGTGGACGCTATATGGGAAGTCGGAAGGCCCCACTTTCCCGTCAACCCTGAAATCGTAAATGAGAGCAATGAGATAATGGAGTACATATTCCAAAACACCGCCGACAGAGATATTCCAGTCATCCTGCACACTGAGTCTCTCGATTCGACTGGCATGTGCGAGATAATGAAGATGGCCAAGAGGAATGGGAAGAGTTCTCTTGTCCTAAAGCACTTTAGCTCTCCCATCTTTTATGAAAATTGCGGCATAGTTCCATCTGTCCCAGCAGGAAGAAAGAACGCCAGGGCAGCACCATGGGGGAGTAATGGTTTTTTCCTTGAAACTGACTTCGCAGGGGACGAATCCAATCCAAACTTCGTTCTTCCTGCAGATTCCGTTCCTAAAAGAATTTCGATGCTTCTTCAGGAAGGGATTGAAGAAGAGAGATTAGAAAAGTCAATGGATTTCTACGGGCTGAGGTGACTTCACATTTTTCCCGGATATGTCTGTTGACAATGTACCAGATTCCATTGATGTTTCCTTCTTCGTTCTGAAGATGTGTATTGCCTCTCCAAGTAGCATTCCCGTGATGAACGAAAGCAGAGCGTTGAACAATATTATCCCCAAGAGTGACTGAGACGAATAAAGTTCCAAAGCTACCCTTGCAATGAACGCTAAAGCCCAGAGAAGGAGTATGAATGGTGATCGCTTATAGTAGATAATGCCACTTTTTGTGAAGAACTTGGCATTCTTACCAAACTTCAGTCCTAACGGAACCCGCATTGGGAGCAAAAGAAGCACAATCTGCGCGTAAATGTTTGGAGCGGATGTAAGGAATACAGCGACCAGGGTGAACAGCATGTATATGATTGGTGTTCTGAGACCCCTACCGGAGTGCACTCTCTTCCCGCGAGGCCTCTGAATATTCCTAGTACTATGAGAATTCCTATGATGAGTTCAAATTGAAGTCCTCCGGAAATACTGAATGGGAAAGGAGCCCCAAGGGCTTGAGTCATTGCCGGGGGTTGCATGCAGGTAAGATAATTCTTTTGACGTCCCCAGAGGCAGTACCACCCAGAGGTATGATCAACGACACCTGTAAGAGTTTTATACAAAGTTTCACTGTCGATTTCGACATATGGTCTCTACCAACAGGGTAATGATACTCTTCACACTATCAAGGGGGAAGAAGAGTCTCTACGAATTGTCGAAGATACTCTCGACTGACGGTAGGAAGAAATCCAGCGGCACTCTAGTTCCGATCATGAGAAAACTCGAAGACGAGGGGTACGTATTAAAGGAAACCTCAGGTAGAATCAGGTACTATTCACTGACCGGAAAAGGGAAGAAGCACGTCGGAAAGTTGAAACGGTTGAGCGGAGAAATCAGGAAGGGTTTTCTTAAGGCGTTCATGAGACAAGAGATACTTATTACAGAAACCAGAAAGAGGGAGCTCCTCCTCTCCCCAGACTTTGTCAAGCGTCTTGAGATAACTTACGAAATGTTGGGGGAAGAACTGACCGAATTGATTTCTGTCATATTCAATATGGCTCTGAAGGAGGACTACGAAGGCATTGAAGAGACCAAGGCGAAACTGAGGACTGTGATAGAAGAGGTTGGAAATGGCATTCAGTGATAGAGCAAAGTCTACAATAATCATAATGGCACTTATGGGGACACTCATAACCTACGTTGAGACAATGGTGGTTCCGGCACTGCCTGTCCTCTCGAAATTCTTCGATGCGTCATACAGCTCGCTCTCATGGATCGTGACCTCGTACCTTGTTTCAGGGACTGTATCGGCTGCGATATTTGGGAAGCTAGCAGACATAATAGGAAAGAAGAGGATATTCGTGTCTCTCGCGGTAGTTTATTCTGTCGCCATTTCTTTCGGAGGGTTTGCCTCGACGCTTTCTCAGTTCATTCTGATCAGGACAATTCAAGGACTGGGTATGGGAATGTTTCCAGTTGCGTTCGCACTGTTGAATGATGAGCTGCCACAAAAGGAACTTCCACTCGCTCAGGGGATCATATCTGCAACCTTCATCGTGGGTGCATCGATAGGTCTTGTAATAGGGGCGTGGATCACCCAGAACTTCGACTGGGAGTGGGCGTATCACTCCGCTATACCCGTCTCATTTGGTCTGCTAATCGCCTCAGCACTGGTACTGAAAGAGAGCCCCTACAGGAAGAAACAGAAAATAGATGTTGGAGGGATATTCCTCCTTGTAACAGGGATAGTCTCGCTCCTCCTACTGTTATCGGAAGGGGAGTACTGGGGATGGACATCCACGATATCACTCTCTGTTGGGCTTCTATCGCTAATCTCATTTGTCATGTTCTATCTCTACGAGAAAGTCCTTGACGAACCATTCATTAGCCTGAAGCTCCTGAGCGTGAGGAACATCCTCCTTGCCAACTTTGCGGGTCTATTGGTATCAGGGGGAATGTTCTACCTCTTCTATACAATTCCAACAATTCTGGAGGATCCCACTCCTCTCGGATTCGGAAGGGATGTGTTCACCGCAGGTCTCACCGTTGTGCCGGGTGCAATAATGGGAATTGTACTCGCACCTCTGGGTGCTCTTGTGGTAAGGAGGAAGGGTCCAAAGCTTGCAATTCTGATCGGAACTATAGTCATGCTGATGGCATTCCTTCTGCTCTACATAAACAGGGGGTCACCGCTCGCAATTACAGAGGATGCAGCGTTCATAGGGGGAGGGACATCTTTCGTCTTTGTTGGCATGATCAACATGATACTCATATCGACCCCGAAGGATTCAGCAGGCATGGCTACTGGAATGAACACTGTGTTCAGGAATATCGGGTCAAGTCTTTCTCCAGCCATATCGGGTTCTATAGAGACACAGTTTGTCGCCCCCGCCCTGGTATCTTACATTCCAGTCTCTATGGGAGCATTGCCCTTCACCCCTATATTCACCAATTTTCCATCCCAGCAGGCATTCAGTTGGATCTACATTATTGGATTCATAACGCTTCTAGTTTCACTAATCTTCACGTTGTCTATGAAGAAGGTGATAGTAAATGAATCAAATGAGGTGGTATAAATGAGGAAACTATTGATTATTTTAGGAATTGCAGCCTTGATGGTGTCCAGTGTGCCTATTAGTTTTGGAGCTATAGTTCCCGTAGCGGTCACAGGCATGAACTGGTACTCAGAGAACAGTACCCAACTTGCAGCCCCGGGATATTCGTACATTCCCCTGGTTGCTACTTTCGTCTCAGAGACGTCCCTGGTGAATCTCAACATATCATTCAATTTCACGTCGGCAGGAAAGGGCTACTTCACCTACAGCTATGTCAATGGACCCGACAGGAATGTGAGAGACTATTACACTTTCCCGATTACTACTAATGGTAGCCGGTACGCAATATATCAGCTCACAAACATAAGCGCTAATGCCCCTACAGGAATCTATCAGATGACTCTTGACTACAGTTACTCTGTAGGAAACACTACGGTGACGGGAAATGTGAGTAGCCAGATACAGTTGCTAGGTACAATAAAGATCGTCCCGCAGCAAGCGTATTTTGGAGTCCCTGGGAGTCCAATCTCAGCAACATCGTTTGAATCTAACTTGCCCCTGACTATCTATCTTGAAAACGATGGAAATTCAGCAGCTACTAATGTAACAGTCACATACTCGCCTCAATCCCCATTCTCCGGCACGACTCAGAAAGTAATTATTGCTGCCTTCCCAGCTTACGCGTCAATTCC
>JACWAC010000107.1 GCA_014874235.1 Thermoplasmatales archaeon | reverse complement strand
ATCTATGATTCCCTTTTTATTGCGGCTGCTCTGGGTGAAAAGTATGGCCTCGTAACATCAGACAATAGACAGGCAAGTATATCGAAAGAAAATGGCGTTAAGACTATACTAGTTTAACTCAAATCTTTTCTACTATGTCCCTCTAAAAGACTGCAATTCTGTTCTATTTTCGATTAAATTTAGATAGAGACAGTAAACAAATCCCCTCCCCGGCATTAGGATCGAAGTTTTGATTTCCTTTGATGTTGCACCGATAGCTATTGTCTGGAAGGAATGAGCACCTCTAATGATTTGCCTATTTCCTCTCATGTCTTCTTCCAAACAATAACATACCTTGTACTTCAGATTCGTCACCCTCAAAATTTTGGTTCTTAACACACGTCTGATTTACCTATAATCCTGAGTCTATTGAGTAATTCGAAAAAGGTCTTTCTTCCCCAAAGTGAGCCTCCTAAAGGCGCATCAGTTCACGTTTCCAATCACTCAAGAATTAAATACAGAGGTTTTACTCCAACTCAATGGGAAACTTCCAGAATGTGGCCCTAAGAACAGTGCGAAGGAAGATGAAAGGACTTTCTGGAGAAAAGGTCCCTGTTATCGCTGGCCACAAGCTCCTCTATACTTGTAATCTTAGATGTCACATGTGCCCTTTTTGGAGGAGGGAAGATCCACCCCTCCTGACCTTAGAAGAAGAGAGAAAAATGATGGATTCCCTTGCAAATTTTGGAGTCTCTTTCCTGGGATTCGAAGGGGGAGAACCGTTCTTGAGAAAGGAATTCCCCGAAATATTGAAGCTGTCCCATGATAGATTCTACACCTCAGTGGTCTCCAACGGGTGGATGATTAAGGATCATTTTAAGGACGTAAAAGATTACATTGACTACCTCTTTGTTTCAATAGATGGGGTGGGAGCAACTCACGATAGACTTAGGGGGGTAGAGGGTTCGTTTGAGCATGCAAAGCAGGGAATAGCAGAAGCGAGCCAGTACGTACCAGTTTCTCTCAGCAGCACTATTACCTCTGAAAACACAGATCAGGTAGACAAGATAGTAGAATTCGCAAATGAGATGAATGTATCAGTTTCATTCCAAGTGGCTTATGACTATTCTACAGCAGATAAAATGTCCCCCTCTGCTGGAAAACTCAAGGATGCGTTGATCAAGCTTCTTGATTTGAAGAAATCTGGAGCCCCTATAGTTGAGTCCAAAGAGTATTTTGAATCCGTGATAAACTCTTGGTACTACGGTATAGACTGGAAATGCAAGCCCTGGCTCACCATAAACATCGATCCAGAGGGGAAGGTCGTGTTACCCTGCTACGTGCTAAATGAGTATACTGGATCTAAAAAGGTATGGGAAATTGATCTGCCGAAGGCATGGAATTCTGTGAACTGGAAGGAATATGAGTCGTGTAACAAGTGCGCTCTATCATGTTATCTGGAACCTTCCCTGTTCAGCTGGAGTAACTTAGGGATGGTAAAGGAGCGTATAATTGATAACATTGTTTCATACTTGACTATGCAAAGTAGCGGCGAAGTTTGAGAGCGAATAGCTGTCACATGCGAGACCAATACAGCAAGTTTATCTCTGAGATTTCTTTATAAATTCCAATGGAATCGTTTGAGATAATTGAGCACGTGCAGGACAGATCCGGAAAGGGGTACTTGATAGCGGCAATAGATTTCAGGGCTCCAAAGTTTGTGAGAATTATGGCGGATGAAGAACCGAAGGCATATACCAAGATAATGGTTGAAGGAAACAAAGCATATTATGAACAAAAGGAAATAGGAAGGGTTATTGAAAGGAAAGATTCTGACGAAGTCAGGGTCAGTACCAGATACGACATCAAATATACTGGAGGCTATTCCTTAGATGGAAAAACTGTCTATCTTGATGAACATTTTCCAAAGGTACTGAAGGTGGAAGGAAAGGATATCAGCACAGAGGAAAGCATCGGGTTGCACCACGAGCTGCCGGAGAAGTGGATGTCTGATATCGGCTACGAGTACCCTCACGCCCACGAAATCGCAACGGGAATAGAAAAGAGATACGTGGAATCTCAGGGTGTCACATGGAAAGGTTATTGCACCGAGGTAGACAAGAACCTGAGGCTCGTATACAGGAACAGGCTTGAGAAGTCTCCTCCGTCTCTTGACCTCGCTCCGTACCTATACTGTAGGGACAGGGAAGCACTGAAAGAAATAAGAGAAAGTAAGTGAGAATTCAGGCAAATTTTCCAAAGAGAATGCATTTCTCTTGAACAAGGGTTAATAGAGACATATTCATGGAGAACGGAGGACAGATGTCACGATCGTTAGCTGGCTTGTCATTTTTCCTTCTGGTTATCTCATTTTTTATAGTAACTCTGGGAGTCTGGTATTTGACTGGGCTATCGGTGAAGTACTTTGCACTCGCCACCAAAGATCATTTCCTTGCCTTTTTCAAGTTGGTTGTAAACTTTTTCGACTTCTTCTGAAGATATCTCAACGTGTTATTCTGAGTTTCACTCATGACTTTTGTTTTGTATATGCACAGAATTCTCCGAATCTTGATTTTCTTCCAATACTTCCATTAGAAGAGTAAATTTAGTTAGATGTAATCCCCTGCCATGGGCCAAAGAATCCTCCTGTACACTGGCAAAGGTGGAGTGGGAAAGACCAGTATCGCCGCTTCAACTGCGTGTTCTCTAGCCAAGAGCGAGAAGAAAACACTGGTCATTTCCACTGACCCCGCGCACAGTCTTGGGGATGCCTTTGGAGTAGATATAGGCCCCAAACCGAAGCATATGTCAAAAAATCTTTACGCCCAAGAAATAAGCGTGAACGAAGCGATAAACACTCACTGGAACGAACTGAAGGGGTACCTTACCGGTCTGTTCCAGACGGAAGGACTTGATCCAATATCTGCGGAAGAGATCGCTACTCTTCCAGGTTTTGACGAGGCATCGCAGTTACTTTACCTGAGGCAATACTACGAGGAAAAGAATTACGACGCGATCGTCATAGACAGTGCTCCGACCGGGGAATCACTGAAGCTCCTATCGTTCCCTGAAGCGATGACCTGGTACATGGACAAGATCTTCCCGATGGGAAGACTCGCTGCCAAACTGGTAAGACCAGTATGGAACACCGTTTCTAATCTTTCGATACCGGACGATGAGGTTTTCAAGAGCGTAGAAAGCCTGTATGCCTCTCTGAGGAAGATCAGGGTGATTCTCACTGATCCAAAAATCTCGACCATCAGGTTGGTCATGAATCCAGACAAGATGTCACTGAGCGAGACCAAGAGGGCTTTCACCTATCTGCTTCTCTACGGATACCCGGTCGATTCAGTTTTTGTGAACAAGATATACGACGAGAGCACAGGATCATTCTTCAAGGGATGGAGATCCGCTCAGAGCGAAATAGTAAAGGAAGTCAACGATTCCTTTTCAGATCTGAGGATCTTCAAGGTGCCGATGCTGAAGGAAGAGCCCATCGGAATAGAGAGGCTTGAAGAGATGTCCAGCTTGATCTACTCTGATGCAAGTCCTCTGGACACCTTTTCCAAAGAGAAGAGCATCCAGTTCATAAAGGAAGGTGGAAAGTACATTATCAGATTGAAACTCCCATTTGCGGACAAGAAGGACCTGGAAATATTCAATAAGGGAGGAGAATTGATAATTCAACTCGGAAATTGGAAGCGGGTCTTCTATCTTCCTACAGTCTATTCTGACAAGAATCCCATCAGAGCAGAGTTTATTAACGGGGTTCTTGATATAGAGATGGAGTAGTATGGCGCAAGAAGAGAAGGAAGACAGGATTACGATAGAGATCAAGATCAGCGTACCATCAATGAGTCATGGAGTAGGAACCGCTCTTAATCACTTCCTCAAGGCATCGGAAGAGATCATGAAGGCGGGAAAATCTATGGTCGTAAAACCGGAGATCAAGTCAAGGGTAAAGAAAGTTGAAATCAAGTAGTCACCGGTTATCTGACCCGAACAAGACGAATAGATCCTGTGATGTACGGGTTCCTGGCAAATATGTCGGGAGTTATCTCCAACATCTAACAAGATTCATTCCTAACCTTTTTCAAGTCTCCTCAGATTGTTAGGTGCTCTTTAAATTATAGATTTCTAAAAATATTAACCATTAAATATAGTTGGTACATCTATGGTTAATGTCCCTGCCAGCTGTCCTT
>JACWAC010000018.1 GCA_014874235.1 Thermoplasmatales archaeon | reverse complement strand
TCCGAAATCTATGTAATTGGTTTTTGCTTCGAGGGCGGCTTTCATAATCTTCATTTTATGATAGTACTGAACAGCGTTGATCACCACATCCGCTCCTTTCAAGGTTTTAACAAGAGTTTCTTTGTCATTTACGTCTAACTTAACAAACTTGACCCTGGGATCACCGAAATCTAAATTTTTGACCTGGTCTCCGACTATTATTTCGTCAATTTTATTATTATTAATTAAATCAAATACAGAACATCTTCCGGTTAATCCCATTCCACCTAGTACAACAGCCTTCACAATCCATATTAATATAATTAAATATAAACGTTTTTCTTATTGATAAAAAAAATTGCTAAATAATAGAATTATATTTAAATAATTTTTATCCGAAAACCCCTCGAGTAAAAATAATATACCCACCTAGAATATAGAACCGTATATGGTTGTGAAATAATGGAGATGCCAGATGAAACCGATGGACCTATTTTGGAAGTCAAAGAAGTAGCAAAGAAGTATGATACGAAGAGATCCCTTAATCTTTTCAAGAAGTCAAAGAGACTAATACCCACAGGTGCGAGCTCTCTTATGAGAACAGCTTCATGGGACCCATACCCGATCTTCATGAAGAAGGGAAAGGGAACGAGGATATGGGATGTGGATGGAAATGTGTATATCGATTTCCTTATGGCGTTTGGACCTCTGATAAATGGACACGCGAACGAAAAGATAACTTCAGCAGTCAGGAAATATATCAAGAATGGTGACTTATATGGAACGCCGAACGAACTTGAATACAAATTAGCCAGAGAATTCAAGAAGTTTGTTAAGACTCAGGATATGGTGACGTTTGCACTCAGCGGTTCGGATGCCACTTTCAATGCACTTAGGATTGCAAGAGCAGCTACAGGCAAAGACATGATTTTGAAATTTGAAGGGCATTATCACGGGCTGCACGATTACGCTGCAGTGTCTGTAGAGGCACCTGCGCCCGTAGCGGGACTGAAATGGTTCCCCAAATCTCTGCCTTATACAGCAGGAATTCCACCTGCAGTAATGGACACGGTAGTCGTTTCATCCTGGAACGATCTGGAAAGTTTATCGAAGATACTGAAAATTAGGGGCAACGAAATAGCGGCAATGATAATGGAACCGATCATGGCAAACTCCACTCTCGTGTCTCCGGAACCGGGATACCTCAAGGGAGTGAGAGAGCTTGCAGACGAATACAATATACTTCTGATATTCGATGAAGTAATCACGGGATTCAGAGTGAGCGAGGGAGGGGCACAACAATTATTCGGTGTTAAGCCAGACCTGTCTTCGTGGGCAAAGTCGATGAGCAATGGCTACCCCATATCGGCCCTTTCAGGGAAAAGGGAGTATATGGAGCTAATAGGAAATGGAGTCGGATACGGAGGCACTTATTTTGGACATCCTATTTCAGAGGTTGCATCCCTTGCAAATTTGAAGATACTGGAAACCAACGACTTCGAAGCATATACCCATCTTGCCAGAATAACTCGGAAACTAGGTAAAGGAATCGAAGAAATCGCAGACGACATGGACGAGCCGATGTTTGTGAACTATGAGACCGGTCTTCTGACGTTCATATTCACGGACCAGAGAAAGATAACGAACTACAGAGAAAGCATACTGATGGACTGGACCAAGTACACAGGTGTTCAGAAGAAAATGCTGGAGAGAGGAATTTATTACAATCCGGACGGAGCAGAGAGAATACCTCTATCCACGGTACATACAGAGGCAGACGTCGATGCATTCTTGACGGCACTGAGGGAGTCCATTAAGGAATACAATCGCGAGAACTAGGAAACGACGTATACTTCAAATTCATTATTGATGACTCCGCATTATGAGTCCTGGGCCAGTAGTGTGTATCACAATCAACACTAAAAACTGGATTCTCTTCGTTCCTTCTATCTTGAAAAATTAGGAATAATACTGCACAAAGAGGTTCTAGGAAAATTTATCATGTTAGATTCAGGTAATTTTTTCATTTGCATTGACAAAATGGACTTTCCAGACAAGAAAAAGAGCAACGTTCGGTTATTGTTCAAGGCGACAGACCCAGATTGGACGCTGACTTTCCTTAAGAATAATAGTGTGGAATTCAAACGAACAAATGAAAGAAATGCAGAAGCGATTACCACCTTTGATCCGGATGGAAATGAGTTGCTGTTCGTGAAGGAACTTTAAGCAATCATAACAATTTTCATACTTTTGAAAGAATTGAAATACTTCGTTTATCTATTATTGTTATGGCAGAGAAATATTCCGACGTTCCAAAAGAAGTTGGAAAAATTTGCAGTGAGTTAACCTATGGTACCTGGAGAAAGCAGAGTGGGTGGTCTCCACTAACTGTGGACATAGCCGAAGGAACTCGTTTTACAGATTCGAGCGGAAAGGAATATCTTGACTTCTCCTCCCAGCTAATGTGTTCTAATCTTGGTCACGGGAATAAGAAGATAAGAGATGCAATCTATGAACAGCTGACCAAGTTCGAATATGTTCAACCCGGATATGCTACCAAGATCAGAGCGGAAGTTGCCTTGTTGTTGAAGGAGATATTACCTCGGTCATTAACGAAATATTTCTTCGGCTCATCTGGGACGGAAGCTAACGAAGCTGCAATCAAGACCGTTAGGATGTTCTTCCATAAGGAGAGGAAGACCAAGATAATATCGAACTATAACTCTTATCATGGGTCGACGGCGGGAAGCATATCCCTCACCGGAGATTTTAGAAGAATCCCGGTTGACACCTATTATTCGGTCTCTGGAATAGTCCACTCGATACCACCATACTGTTACAGATGCCCTCTTAAGCTCAAGTTCCCGGAATGCAATCTAGCTTGCGCAGATTACAATGAGTACCTGATTAGAAATGAAGGCAACATCGGAGGGATGATCGTAGAACCCGTCACAGGAACGAATGGAGTGATAGTTCCGCCTGATGGATATCTCCAGAGGATAAGAGAGATAACCAAGGAGAACGACGTACTTCTGATCGCAGACGAAGTCATGAGCGGATGGGGAAGGACAGGGAAGTGGTTCGCCGTAGAGAACTGGAACGTACAGCCTGACGTATTAACCACTGCAAAGGGGATCACCGGCGCTTACCTGCCGCTGTCGCTCGTTGCAACCAGCAAGAAGGTTTCGGATTACTTTGAAGATAACTACTTTGCACACGGTCACACATATGAGGCTCATCCGGTTTCTCTGGCTGCTGCAAAAGCTGCTATAGAAGAGTACAAGGAAAAAAATCTCATAGCGAGATCAAGCGAATTAGGCAAGGAGCTTGGAAGGAGACTGGAAGAGCTGAAAGAGAAACACAAGTCTGTGGGCGATGTAAGAAGTATAGGATTGTTTGGTGCAGTTGAACTCGTAAAGAACAGAGAGAAGAAAACCCCTTTCAATGTTTATGAAGAAAAACTGGAAGGAAAAACATTGACGACGGACAGGGTCTCAAAGAAAGCGATGGAAAAGGGAGTGTACATAAACAATTGGTTGAACCATTTTGTGATTGCACCTCCTCTAGTCATATCTGAAGAGGAACTATCTAGGGGTCTCGATACACTCGACGAGTGTTTGAAAATATCAGATGATGAGGTGGCATAGATGAGAAGCATACTGAATTATGTTGGTGGAAAATTTGAGGAAGGAGACGGCAAGGATAAGTATGACGTTTATAACCCTGCCTTCGGGAAAAAAATTTCAGTTGTAAGAGAGGCAAGGAGAGAAGAAGTCAACAGGGCCGTAGACTTCGCGCACGATGCCCAACTGAAGTGGCAACGGGTTCCGATATCAGACAGGATAAAATATCTTTTCAAACTGGAAAATCTGATGTGGGACAAGCTCGATAAGATTGCGGAAGTCACTACAATGGAGCATGGAAAGACGTTTGAGGAGTCTAAGGGCGACGTGGTACGTGCCATTCAAAATGTAGAATCCGCGGCGGCTGCAAGCTACCAAATAATGGGAAGGAACAACAGACAGATCGCATCGGGAATAGACGAGGAACTTGTCAGAGTTCCCATTGGTGTTTTTGCAGTCATCTCCCCTTTTAACTTTCCCATCATGATTCCGTTCTGGTTTGTACCATACGCAGTGACCCTTGGCAATGCTGTGGTTATCAAACCATCGGAGAAGACTCCGATGAGCATAGAAATGGTGATGAGCTTGGTTAAGGAAGCTGGCTATCCCGAGGGAGTGATAGAGCAAGTGAATGGAGGAAGAGAAGCCGTCGATTACATCCTGGAAAACAAGAAGGTCGCTGGAGTGAGCTTTGTTGGGTCGACTCCAGTAGCTGAATACGTCTATAAGAAAGGGACTTCCAGCAGGAAGAGAGTTCAAGGCGGAGCATCAGCAAAGAATTACGTACTTGTCATGCCCGATGCTGATCTGGAAGGAAGCATAAACAACATTATCGGTTCCTTCTACGGAAATGCCGGTGAAAGGTGTCTCGCCGGATCGGTTCTTGTGACTTTTCCAGAAAATCATGACAGGGTTCTGAAAATATTCAAGAAGAGGGCGTCTGAACTGAGACTGGGGTACGGAATGGAAAAATCGACTGACATGGGACCGCTCATAAGAAAGGACCATATGGAGAGGGTTGAAAGGTACATCGACTCAGGGGAGAGAGAAGGAGGGAAGTTAGTCCTGGATGGAAGGAATTCCAGATCAAGAAAGTATCCCAAAGGATTCTTCCTAGGACCATCAATTGTCGATGGCGTTTCGGAGGATATGACAGTTATGAAGGAGGAGATATTCGGTCCAGTTGCGTCATTCTATACTGCGAATTCGTTTGACGAAGCAGTAGATGTAATCAACTCGAGCAGATACGGAAACGCATCCTCCATATATACAGCATCTGGACTCCTTGCAAAGAATTTCACCGAAAGAGTGGATGCTGGAAACATCGGAATCAACATCGGGGTGGCAGCACCAATAGCGTTCTACCCATTTTCTGGACTAAAGGACTCATTCTTTGGAGACCTTCATCCACAGGGAGGAGATGACAACGTGTTCTTCTTCACGGAGAGAAAGGTCCTAATCTATAAGTGGTGACACTCCGCAACTATAGTGACATAGAACTAATGATAGCATTAATCTTTGTTCTAATCTACTGGAAAAAATCCAAACATGGTTATGAAAAGAGTTAAATATTTTATTTGTTATGATTTTCGGATATTGTATGAAGAGCTCTACGCTTATCATAATCGTAGTTGTAGTTATCCTGATTGTGGCTGGGGCTGCGGTGGGTGTTTATGAGATGAATCGTCCGAAAACTAGCACGACCCCATCCACACTCGTTGTCGAAGAACCACAGGCATGGGACAGTCTTGATCCGGCGGTGACCTTTTCGACTCCTGGATGGGAAATAATGGACCAGGTGTATCAGGGTTTGGTCGGACCGAACGGGACGAGCGTGAATTCCTTTGTGCCGGTTTTGGCACAGAACTGGTCAATCTCTTCAGATGGAATGAACTACACCTTCTACCTCAGACACAATGTGACTTTCTCTAATGGCGATCCTTTCAATGCATACGTGATGTGGTTCTCAATCTACAGAGGACTGATAATGAACCAGGCGGCTGCATTTATCATGGGGCAGAATCTGGCCACGAACAACACCGCTTCCAATGATACCTTCAACATAACTGATTCCGTTCTGAACAGTATAAATTATACTAGCCCCAGTTCCTCTTCCCTGAGCATAATGAACAATCCAGTGCAGTCTGTTCAGGTAGTTAGTGAATACGTGTTGACTATTCATCTGGGCTGGGGATACAATGGATTTCTTCCGTTCAACCAGTTTCTGATGACCCTTACGACTCCAATAGCGTACGCCGTTGATCCCGTAGTTGTGGAAGCGCACGGAGGTGTGTCAGCGGGTCAAATAAATTCCTATATGGCAGCTAATATGGTAGGCACAGGATTCTATGAAAACAGAACCTATACCCTGAGCCAGAGCATTACTCTGCAGCAAAATCCGACCTACTGGGGCAGCAGTCTTACATCGAGCCAGCTGAACGATGCCATAAGTCCTCCTCACATCAAGTACATCGTCATAGAGTACAAGAGCAACCCTTCATCGATGATATCAGACCTCAGTGGAGGACAGGCACAAATAGTGCAGTTGCCAGTTACCGATTATACCAACGTTAAGACTATGTCAAACGTCAATGCGAGCCTCCTGCCAATCCAGTTTGGATCTTCAGAGCATGCTTACTATGTGTATATGGATCAAAATGTTGCACCGTTCAACGGAACCTCAGGATTCTATCTCAGGGAGGCCGTGACTTACGCTCTCAACTACACCGGACTGATAGCTTCTGTTTACAACGGTTATGCCGTTCAATGGATTGGCCCGATACCTCCAGGGTTCCAGTACTACAATCAGTCCATAATGAACCTCACATCTACTGAATACCAGTACATGCAGTCGCAGGGATACACCTCCAACGTGACCTCTCTCACCCCCTATCAGTACAATCCTGTACTTGCCGCACACTACTTGCATTTGGCGGGATATCGGGCGGTATTCCCGAATGGAACAGTATTACCTGGAGCAAACGGCAGTCTTCCCGCTATGAGCTTCCTCTACGAATCGGATGATGCTGCTCAGCAAACTGCGTCGCAGATAATTCACAGTGAACTTACGGCAATAGGGATTAATGTCACCCTTCAGGGATTAACGAACGCTCCCTACACAGCATGGATGTACGGCCTGGCGTCTAACACATCCCAATATCCGATAGGAATAAACTACTACACTGAAGACTATTCTTCTGCGGAAGATTATGTTGTAAATCTTGCAGATGGTTATTACAATGGAACATCTGGTTACTACAACAACACGGTATTCAACTGGACGGTAAATGCGAGTACCACCACTGACAGCCAGATAATAGCTCAAAACTTCACTTACATCACATACTCGATGTATACCAATTACACGATGGCATGGCTTTACGTACCGTACTTCCTTCAGGTCCACTCGACTGATGTGTCAGGTATGATACCCAACACAGCGGGATCGGGGGCTGGTTACTTTATGTATTACAACACAGTACAGTTCACATAAGGTGATCTATTGGAGGGGAAGCAGGAACTAACATACTTCATCCTCAGGAGGATAGCAGTATCTGTACTCGTCATACTAGGTACAATTATTATCGTTTTTTTAATTTCTCACTATCTTAGCAAGGATCCTGCCGCTTTGTGGGCTGGACCGAAAGCTCGACCATCAACCATCGCAGCCGTCATCAGGAGATACGGACTTAACAAACCCATATGGTATCAGCTCTCCGTCTTCATAAAGGATTTCTTCACAGGAAATTTCGGAACCGATCCAGTGAGCGGCCTTCCCATCAGCAGCGAGATATTCTACTACTTTCCCAATACTATAGAACTGATTCTCACTTCCCTTGTCATCATAATAATTTCTGGAGTGGGACTTGGATACTTGGCAGCCGTAAATTTCGGATCGAAGAAGGATGCTTTCATACGAATTCTATATACCGCTGCCTGGGCATCCCCGACTTTTCTGGTGAGCATACTTGCAATAATCATCTTTTCCTCTTACCTTCCGTTGTTCCCTTCCGGAGGAATGTATTCGGCGGTTTATATTCCTCCGCCGAGGGTCACAGGATTTTTCATCCTAGACTCTCTGATCAATTTGAATTTTGGAGATTTTACGGATGGCCTATACCACATCATTCTTCCCGCGGTGTCACTTGCATTCCTCAACTTTGGAATAATTACCAGAATAAGCAGGAATGGAATTCTCAGCGTCAAATGGTTACCTTACGTAAAATCTGCAAGGGCGAGGGGACTTGATGAAAAGAGAGTGAACAGGAGACATATACTCAGAAACGGACTCATAGAGAGCAACACTGTAATTGCAGTAATGTTTGGGTGGCTCATCACCGGAGATGTGATAGTTGAAGAGATATTTGGATGGCCGGGCATAGGGAAATTTATCTATTCGGCAATATCAAATGACGACTACCCTGTAGTGATATTCGTTGTGATAGTTTTCACAATTCTTGTCATAGTGGCAAATCTGATTGCAGACGTTATGTACGCAGCGCTCGATCCTAGAATAAGACTTGGTGGTGAAGAGTGAATCCCACTCTTAAAAGGTTCTTGGAAATCATAAAGGCATTGTGGAGTAGAGTAAGACTGATTCTGAAAAGGTCCTGGAGGGTCATAACAACCAACAGACTTTCAGCCACCGGGTTCGTAATGATCGTCATATTCATACTGATATCCATCCTATACTCAACTTTCGGAAACATCATAGTTCCGTACAATCCTTTGAAGATCGACCTGGCAGATGTGAATGCGAGACCCAGCATTGCGCACCTATTTGGAACCGATCAATTGGGGAGGGACATATTTTCTAGGATCATAGCAGCGATTCCTGTCGACATTGGTCTGGCTATCTTCATTGTTGTCATCTCTGCCCTCGTTGGTCTCTTCCTTGGCACTTTAGCGGGATATTTCAGGGGGATTGTGGAGGAAGTGATAATGAGGCTGACGGACCTGTTCTTTGCATTCCCCCCTCTCATCATGTCGATGGCCATAGCTGCCACACTCGGACCTAGCTTGGTGAACGCAGCTTTTTCAATAATTTTCGTCTGGTGGCCGCCTTACGTGAGACTCGTAAGGGGAAGCACCCTACAGGTATCCACAAGCGATTTCATCACTATGTCAAAGGTGTTAAACACCAGATTCTCAAAAATCCTGTTCAAGGGAATACTTCCCAATATCATGACGACTCTGCTGGTGTACGCGACGATGGACATTGGTACGGCAATGCTCACCCTGTCCACGCTTGGTTTCCTAAACATAGGTATCCCGGTCTATCAACCAGAACTTGGTATCATGTCATCCATACTGACCTCCAACCTCTACACGCATCCACTGGAAGGTTTGATTCCAGCACTTTTCCTATTCGTTATTGTAATGGGATTCAGCCTGATGGGAGAGGGACTGGCTGAAATCATCGACCCGAACATAAGGTCACATCTCTTCTCCAGAAGGAGAAGACTCGAAGAACTGAAAAAAGTCAGAGAGAATGAGAACAAGATGCCTAACTGATCATCTTCTCTTTAGTTCCGTTTCCTTCTTGGTTCTTACCGATGGATATGGAACTATGGCGAGTAGGATAACCAGTATTATGATGATTATCATTATGACGTTGCTGAGTTCTGGAATGTATTTCTTGTCCTGTGTCGTCCAGACCTTCAAAACACCGACAACAGGCAGATATCCAACTGCGAACCCCATAACCTGTGTCGCATTCACCAGGCTGTTATCTATGTTGTAGTTCTGATCAGATGCAATTGTATAGTTCCCGTAATCGTAGTGAGAAGTGGCAAAGTTGTGATCTCCCATGGTGACAAATCCCGTTTGTCCAATGTACTGCTGTAGCTGAACCACAAGGCTCTTGTGAGAATAGCCAACGTCAGTGATATACACATTCGACCCTTGTATCGACAGCCACGATGGGTTGGTGTTTCCATAGAGAATAGGAGTAGATCCGCTCCAGCCTTCAACGTAAAAGATGGCCCTGTGAATGACCAACTCACCAAGTTGGTAGTTGTCGTAAACAACTACGTTACCATATTCACCATAGGTAGAGGGAGACCCCCTCTCTCTTGCCACAAGATAAGTGGCCACATCGGTGAAGGAATTTATCTTCTTGACCGCAACAATGTCCCCAGTATTGATCACCCCGAAAACGAAGTTGTTTCCGTGTTGCATAGAGCTGGATTCGACAATCACCGCGGGTGGCCAGTTGTCTGTGTAGAAGTAAAGGGATGAAAAGATGATTGCAATGGCTGCAATCACAACGACTGCACTGATCACTTCACTCTTGTATTTGAAGGTCACTGTGGGTTCAGACAAATGTCCATTAAATTGTTTGCTGTTGACCATCGGTGGAAAAATTTCAACATAACCTTTTATTAGTTCGAAATATATTACAGCGTGAATGAAGAGTGAAAAAATTGCATTTGAACAACTCAACGACCTCGATAGGAAGATTCTGCTCAGCATCTTTGACGTTAGAGAGACCAATCTCAGCGTGATTTCAAAGAAAGTTGGAGTTTCGAAGTCTACGGTTCACAACAGACTGAAGAAAATGAAGAGCAATAATTTCATTAAGGGCGTCATTCCTCTAATCAATCAGGTCAATCTTGACAAGAGCATTACTGCCATATCTTTGATCAATGCAAAATACGGTCCAGAATACGGAGAGGCAATTGGTGCTAAAATTGCTAAGATCAAGGGCGTCTGGGCCGTTTACTTTGTCCTGGGAAGCATAGACTTCGTTGCCCTTATACGCGCAAAGAACAAGGCTGAACTTGGAAGCATAGTCAACGAGCTATCTAAGACTTCGGGTGTGGAAAGAAGCGAGACTATTATGGCCCTCAACACCGCGAAGGAAGACTTTCCGGAATCGCTCAAACTCATTATCAGGGAGTAACGACGTAATAAAATATCAAAATCTCTTACATTGCTGAAATTTTTTCTTAAATTTTCTTCACCAGGGAAAGTATTCCACGTTTAATATAGTTGAGTTGCATCAATGTTTGTGATGATGTATGTCAATGCAGGTCTCAAATAGATTGAGTATTGAAGGCGCTCCAGTCTTAAAAACAAAAGTGCCAGGACCGAAATCCTTAGAGTTCCTTGAAGTTCAGGATAAACTGGAAACGTCAAGCAGATCCTATACAGGTTTCTTCAAATTTGCATTAGATTATGGGAAGGGTTCCACCGTCGTTGACATGGACGGTAATGTGTTTATTGACTGGTTCGGGGGTGTTTCTGTTATGAATCTTGGTCATGGACACCCTGCAGTAATTGGTGCTCTCAGAGAACAGCTGGAGAAGATGACCCACGTTACAGAAATTCCGACGGAAGCGAGGATTCGTTATCTCAAGACCTTGAATTCCGTGCTTCCGGGAAAAATGAAGGACAATTCCAAGATTCTAATGACTGTCACGGGAGCAGATGCGTGCGAAGCTGCAGTGTCCCTCGCAAGGTTCAATTCGAAGAAGCCTACCATCATCGCCTTCACCGGGTCATACCATGGAATTGCAGGTGGCATTGTTGGGGCAACATCAAACTACCACTACAGGGATTATGCGGGATTTGCTTCACAGAACTATGTGTATGCACCATACCCGTATCCTTACAGATTTTCTGGTCAATCAAAATCTGAAGACATATCCAAGCAAGTCATAACCAGGATTGAAGAGATGATCACCGACCCATACTCGGGTGTCCCACCCGTTGGAGGAATCATTGTTGAACCCATCCAGGGAGAGGGCGGATACATTGTCCCACCAGACGATTTCCTGCCAATGCTGCGGGAAACTTGTGACGAACACTCTATTCCGCTGATAATTGATGAGGTCCAGAGTGGAATCGGAAGAACAGGTAAGTTGTGGGCGAGCGAGCACTACAATGTGACTCCTGACATCATGTGCATATCCAAGAGCGTTGGTGGTGGAATACCTATCTCTTCGGTCGCGTACAGGAAGGACTTTGATAACATACCCAAGGCATTCCATCTCGGTACTTACAGGGGAAACCCACTCGGTCTTGCCGCAGGAGCAGCGATACTCAATGTTGTCAAGGAAGAGAAATTCCTTGAAAGGGTGAGAACCAAGGGAAAATACGTGCTGAACCGTTTTGAAGAAATTCAGAGCAGATCCAAGATTATTGGAGAGGTCAGGGGAAAAGGCTACATGATATCGAACGAAATTGTAAAGAACAAAGAGGACAAAACTCCGGGAACTGAATTGGCAGGCAGTATCAGGGAATCGATGTTCAAGAAAGGAGTTCTAATGCACACCTGTGGGCATTTTGGAAATGTGATGCGATTTATGGCACCTCTAACGATTGAGGATGATCTGCTTGACAGGGGTATATCTATCTTTGAACAGGCGGTCAAGGAAACGGAAGTAAGAGCATGAGCATAGTCACCAGAGATCCATACACTGGAAAGGTCCTGGAGTCGTTCAAGACAGACAGCACAGAAGATGCCCTCAACAAGATAAGAGAGACCAGGGAAGCTCAGAAGGAGTGGAAGAAGAGCTTTGACAAGAGGATAGATTTTTTCAAGAATGTCATCAAGCCGAATTTTGAGAAGAAGACCGAGGAGCTTGCCTCAATAATGACGGAGGAAATGGGTAAGCCTATTTCCCAGAGCATCGCTGAAGTGAAGAAGTGCATCAAGCTTCTTGATTACTTGATCGACAACGCCCGCAATATCTATGCCAGCGAGGAGATCAAGACCGAGGCTTCCAAGAGTTATCTGAGATTTGACCCACTGGGAACCATAATGTGCATAGAGCCATGGAACTACCCTGCATGGCAAGTTGCCAGAGCGGCCTTCCCCGCTATGATAGCAGGAAATGGAGTAGTGTTGAAACACGCCAGCATAGTCACAGGCGTTTCTCTCAAACTTCAAGAGATGGTAGATTCGCCTCTCTTTAGGAGTCTGGTGGTCGACGGAAGGACTGCGACCTCACTCATCAAACACGTTGAAGGCGTAGCATTTACGGGGTCCACTCCCGTTGGATCAGGTATCGCAGCAGAAGCCGGAAAGGAGCTCAAGAGAGTGGTTATGGAGTTGGGTGGTTCGGATCCATTCATCATCTTAGACTCAGCGGATATGAAAGCTGCCGCAAAGGCAGCTGCAATAGGTAGACTGCAGAACAATGGACAGAGCTGCATTGCTTCAAAGAGATTCTTGGTACAGGAAAACGCATACGAGGAGTTCAAGGAACTTGCAGAAGATGAGTTCTCCAAGGTAGTCATCGGTGATCCTAAGTTGAAGGAGACCTATGTCGGTCCCCTATCCTCGGAGGAGCAGAAGCGATCCGTGGAAGAACAGATAAAGTATCTTAAGTCCAGGGGCAAGGTCAAATACCTCGGGGAAGGAGAGGGAAACATAATACCTCCGATACTTGCAGAACTCGACGAAAATTATCAGGAGGAGATTTTCGGTCCTGTGGCAGTGCTGAGAAAGTTCAAAGATAAGCGGGATGCGATCAGAATTGCCAACGAGACCCCATTCGGACTCGG
The DNA here is from genome assembly GCA_014874235.1 of Thermoplasmatales archaeon. GTDB lineage: Archaea > Thermoplasmatota > Thermoplasmata > Thermoplasmatales. The sequence goes on along the minus strand of JACWAC010000018.1, from coordinate 630 downwards.
TACTTCCATCTGGGGAGAGAAGAATGATGCAGAAACTATGGTGGGAGACATAGAAGCGGGAATGGTCTACATCAACAGCATCGTATTTTCTGACCCACGACTCCCATTCGGTGGAGTGAAGAAGAGCGGTCTGGGAAGGGAACTCTCAAAATATGGAAGCCGGGAATTCACGAATATGAAGACTGTGTGGATCAGTTAGTTACGGTGATCGCGTAGTGTCCTCTGTGGAATCTGGAAATGTCCTTTACCTGCTGAACGGAGAAATTGTCCTTTATCTTTTTAATTTCTTTATCTATTGAGAAATCGCTCCTCAGTGAGAAAGTTTTGAGCATCAGGATACCTCTTTGAGAACCAAAGTAGTCCATGTTATTTGCGAATATTTCAATCTGATTGGGTTGTGACACGTCCTGATATACTATGTCCACCTCGTCGACGAATACCCCATACATCTCAGGTTTTTGCGCATCAGAGAGGATTGGGAAGATATTTTCTTTGATACCCGAAAGAGATGTCAGTTTAATGAAAGGAACTGGCGCAAATTCCACTGCAAATATTGAACCGTCAGAAAGTGAATCGGAAATATGAGATGCCGTGGTACCTGCACCAGCTCCCAGGTAAAGCATGTGGCTG
>JACWAC010000106.1 GCA_014874235.1 Thermoplasmatales archaeon | reverse complement strand
GTGTAGTATTTCGGAACCCATTCAAAATCTCAGAGTGCGCTTTCGAACTGCTTTTGCTGACGAGATAAATGAAGCTCTTTCCTGATTATATCAGTTTCAATCGTAACTGAAGATATTCTTATATAACCAAATGTATCTGATTATCAAATGGGCAACAATCGAAGCAACTTCAAGAATCTACTCACGAGAAGACCACTAATATTCACCGCAATTCCTTTGCGCGATAACAAGACGGGAGACCCTGTCCATGACGATAAGATAATGAGGAATCTAGACAACAGAAAAGAGGAGCTAGGCTCAGCGTTAAGATCATTTTCAAGACTTAATGCCGTAAGTGTTCCTGAACTGGTTGAAGAGAATCACGAAGGGAAACCAAGATACAATAGCATCTATACAAGGGCGCTTGCAAGCGGGACCGCTGACATACTTCACGTTGATGCTATTGTCAACAAAGTGGTGGCCCATATAGAAGATTATGAAAAATTCGTAGACTGGATTAAGGAGACACACTCGTTAGGAATAAGAAACATGATTTTTGTGGGTGGAAACACACGACATCATCGTTACCCGGGGCCAAGCGTTTCCGAAGCCAATGTTATAGCTAGAAGACTGTGGACACAGTTCCACCAGGAAGAAGTGACAATAGGGAATATTTCCCTCCCAGAGCGGAAAGAGGAAGCGAAGAGAATGCTTTTCAAGACTCTTTCTGGAACTGAATTCTTTACGACTCAGCTACTCTTTGATAGTAATCAAGTTATAAACCTCATAACGGATTACCACAAACAGTGCACCACTGCTGGTGTAAAACCTGCAACTATTCTATTCAGTTTTGGCCCCATAAGAAGCATTGCAGATCTAAATCTCCTGGATTTTCTTGCTGTTGAATTACCGGACAAAGCCAAAGATTACATCCTGGAAGGCAACGATCTTGCAGAATCTTCAAAGCGGTCTGTTTTCAATTCGCTGAAAGTGTACGGCGAAGTTATGACCGCAATAGAACAAAGAGAGATCAAAGTTCCAATAGGAATCAATGTTGAACAGCTGACCAAATCAAATTTTTCCTCATCAGTTGCAATGCTTGAAAATTTCGAAAAGGTGGTCGACTTGAGTGGGCCAGAAGTCGAAGAATATGTTAAGAAATTTACTAGCAGCTAGACATCAATAGCTTAATGCGAAATCAGCAATGTTTCGTCAAAAATTACTTGATTTGATTTTATATTCGTATAAATCCATAAGTTTCGAGATACCCGTCATTCTACTCCCCGTCTGAATCTCTGATGCTTTGATTTTGTATCCGAAATTGGAGTTAAGAAAAATTTGCAGTTCCTTGTTCGATTTACGAAACATCCCCCTTAAGAAGCTTCTCTATTTTTGAATCAAGGTTACATCTCTCTACTGCAATATTGAGACTTCCCAAATTATCAACCATCCTCGGACCCAGATTGGAGCATATTACTTTTCTCACTTTATTATCCGTAAGCATTTTGAGTACCCTGCCGTGTCCAACTTGGTCATCTTTTTCCTTGTTGTGTGGATTTTCGATCAGGTTCTTCTCTATAAAACTCCCGTTTTCCACTTTCGCTATGAGAAAATACTTAGATCTCCCAAAATGTTCGCACACAGTAACTCCATCATCAGTAGGTATACCAACTATCAACTTAGATCACCTATGTAACCTGAATTCTGTCTTGAATGATTATTCTTTCTGCCAAGTTTTGTGGGTACCTATTCGGACAAATCACTGCGTTACATTGCTAAAGTGGATAGACCGTTTGCCAGATTCCGGCAATTTTCCTTGTGATTGGGTTTGTTGTCTTCCGACTTAACGTCAACTTGACAGCTTTCATCTAGGACTATATAGTTAATTTCAATAGTGGTCAGCAAAAGTGAACTCAATAGAAGTCAGTAATCTCAGAGTATCATACGACGGCAAGAAGTATGTTGTCGATGACATCAACTTCAACGTAAAGGAAGGAGAGATATTCGGATTTCTAGGACCTAATGGAGCCGGGAAGACTACGACCATTAGGGTTCTTACAACGCTAATTAAACCAACTCACGGCGTCGTGAATATACTTGGAATGGATGTGACAAAGAAAGGCCTGGAAATCAGGAAGAGAATTGGTGTAATCCTTCAGCAACCGAGCTACGAATGGAACCTTTCAGTTGAGAACAACATGTTCATATACGGTACGCTTTGGAACATCCCGAGAAGTGAGGTCAAGAAGAAAATCGAAGAAATGATGGCCAAGTTCGATTTGAACGACATCAAAAAGGTGATGGCTGCTGACATTTCCATCGGCCAAAGAAGGAGACTCCAGCTGGTTAGGGAATTGATGCATGACTCTGAACTGCTGTTTCTGGACGAACCAACAATAGGGCTAGACCCAATAGCTAGAAAGTCTATTCTCACATACTTCAAGTCTCTTGCAAAAAATGGAACAACCATTTTTTTCACAACTCACAATCTTGAGGAAGCTGACTTCCTCTGCGATAGGGTTGGAATCATCAATCGAGGCAAGCTGTATGCAGTAGATTCGATTGAAAATCTGAAGTCGAGTTACGAGGGAGAGAGGACAATTGAGGTTATGGTTAACAAGGACCCTAAGAAGCTTGTAGAAAGATTGAAAAAGGATGCAGACGGAGCTGTTGTGGAAGAATCCGTCGACCTTGATCACCCTATCAAGATCGTCACGAATAAGTTGCCGGAGACGATGGAAATAATCAATAACTACATCAAGGAGGAGGCCACTTCACTCATCTGGTTAAATATCAAGAAGACAGAACTGGAAGACGTCTTTTTCAAGGTCGTAGGTGATCATCACAATGAATAGCATATTCAGGCTCACTTACAGGATAATCAGATCGGCCCTTGACATCAATACGATTTCATTCCTTATCTTGCTCCCCGTGGGTTACCTGCTCATCTTGGGACTGATGATGGGCTCTATCATCCACACATTCAGTTACGGCGGAACTAATTTGTCGTATGTATCTTTCATTGCCCCTGGGATCGTTGCGGACCAGATACTCATGGGCGGCTCAATGGCGGGCTGGGTTCTCTGGTCCGACAAGCGAACAGGAATGCTGGAACAGATATTTTCTATGCCGTTTTCAAGATTTGAGTATCAACTAAGCAACCTCCTTGCCATGATACTAGTTACGTTTGGAGGGGCGTTGATTATGATTCTTGTTGCGATACCGTTCATATCGATCAGAATCACCACAACAGGCTTCCTCCTTGTCGTGGTGTTCCTGGTCTTGGGAACGCTCACATTCGGTTCGATAATGCTCGCACTTGGCGCTACTGTGCGATCGAACCAGGTCTTCAATGTGATCAGCAACGTGATGTTCTTCGTTGTCACTTTTACAAGTTCTGTGTTTTACCCGATCACTTCTCAAACCCCGGGGGTCCTTGCCATGGCCGCCAAACTGAATCCCCTGACATATGTGGTAGATGGGATTCGTTCGGCCTTTCTCAATACCAGTACATCCGTCGACCTTTACTACATACTCATACTTCTTGTGACTTCCATAGTATTCATGGAAATAGCATCTTACACGTACAGGAGAATAAAGCTTTCAGCAACAGTTTAGCGGAATTCGATAGATTATCGCAGAATCCTGCAGATTTAGTTAAGCTTAATCAAGAGATAAAATTTTTATAAAGTACAACTCTCTTATTATCATGAGAGGTCTAGATGGAAAAGTCGCAATTGTGACCGCTGCAAGCTCGGGTATCGGTAAAGGTATTGCTAAAGTTTTGGTTTCTGAGGGGTGTAAAGTTCATATCTCTTCGAGAGACGAGGGTAAGTTAAAGAAAAGCGTTGAAGAAATATTGAAAGAAACGGGAAAGAAGGTAATTGCAACTCCTTGCGATCTCACCAAACCGGATGATGTAAAGAGAATGCTCTCTGAAGTGAAGAACATATCTGGAAGGGTGGATTTCCTCGTAATCAACTTTGGGGATCCAAAAGTCGCTCCATTTATGGACATAACCGAAGAGGACTGGGATTCCAGTTTGAATATGTTTGTGAAAAGTTCCGTCATTATGGCCAGAAGCGTTATTCCGGAAATGATTTCGAGAGGGGAGGGAAGGGTAGTTTTCGTTACATCTTTGACGACCAAAATGGCCTTGGAAAACTTTGCAATTTCAGCGTCTCTAAGGGCGGCTGTCGTGAGTCTTTCAAAAGTTCTGTCGATAGAGTATGCACAGAAGGGAATAACCTTCAACAGCATCTCTCAGGGGTACATCATGACCCCTAGACTGGAAAACATCGCGAAACGAAATTCCCAGAAAGAGAACAT
>JACWAC010000105.1 GCA_014874235.1 Thermoplasmatales archaeon | reverse complement strand
TCATCGGAAGGAAATCCATAATCGACATTATCTTTGCTCGTTTTTCCGTGAAAAGTGTGTGGAGGATGTTTGTATCAGGATCATAGTACTGCCTAGAATCTAGGCTTTTGTCGAAGGGACGAATACTGAAGTACCCTCCTTTAACCCTGTCAAGTATTGAGGAAAACACCATTTCAGAATCGAAGTTGGGAAAACAGGCAAAATCAACCTCGCCATACTTTGAAACGAGAGCTGCCGTCCGGTTGTTCAATAGAACGCCGTGGTCTTCGATGCGAGGATAATCCGGATCTATAGGCACGTTCCTTTAACTCAATCGTCCTTTAAGTCTTTCTGCGCCGGTTAATCTGGCTGATTGGTCAAGAGTATGTGACGGAGAGATATAGACAATATCAATTGTTATGAGAAGTGTTACGGCTTACAAGGCGAGTGCGCTTTCCAGAGTATAATTTTGGACTTGGTTATCGATATCGATATCGTTATATGTAGTGTTGAATTTACCTTTATGGAACCCGGAGAGGATCGATGGAGCAGGGGCATCATATTCTTCCTAATCCTAACTATGGCCAGAGAGGGCCCGGTATATGGCAATCAGGTTGCGAACCTGATATCTGAAAAGACTGAAGGTGCTTGGAAACCGAGCGCAGGATCTATCTATCCCGCGCTTGAAAGGTTGAAGCACAGGGGGTTTATAGAAAGGTACGAGGAAGGAGGGAAGGTTATGTACAGGATAACCGAAAAGGGGACCACCTTCATAACAAAGATTAGGAAGAGGCATTTCGAGAACTCGCCTATAGGAAAGTTCATGGGTCGACTGTGGATGGACACACTTAGCCCGGAGGAAAGGACTCGTTTCATTCTCAATTCTGCCCAAAAAACTACGGAATCCCTGGAGGAGAATCTTAAGAGCATCAGGGTGGGGCTCAACAGCCCAAGGGAATATGAGGTGTTTCTTATGACCTATGAACTGGAACTCGAGAAGGCATTAAAGATCCTCAAGGATGCCAGAAAGGAAATGATCGAAAGTCAAGAGGTGAAATGAGTTGACTGGAATTATAATAGAAACGAAGAATCTGTCAAAAGTATACAATGGCAAGATCAAGGCAGTATCTGACCTAAACTTGGAAATAAAGGAAGGGGAGATATACGGTCTTGCGGGGCCGAACGGAGCTGGTAAGACCACAACGATCAACATGCTCATAACCAGGATCAGTCCCTCGGGAGGGACAGCCACAGTTGGTGGGTTTGATATTGCCAAGAATTCCCTGGCTGTAAGAAAGTTGATAGGAGTCGTGCCCCAGGATTTTACTGCGGATGAAGATCTAACGGGAAGGGAGAACCTCGTGATGGTATCACAGTTCTACGACGTGCCGAAGGCGAAAGCACACGAAACTATCATGGCACTCCTCAGGTTGGTAGACCTGGAAGAAGCCGCGGACAGGCTTGTTAGGACGTACTCCGGAGGCATGAGGAAGAGGCTCGAACTAATCATTGGGCTGGTGCATGAACCGAGGATATTGTTCTTGGACGAACCAACCCTGGGTCTGGACGTTCAGACTAGAATGCAGATGTGGAACTACGTAAAGGAGATCCAGGGAAGGCTGAACGTTACTATCATACTGACTTCTCACTACCTGGAGGAAATAGACGAGCTCGCCGCAAGAGTGTCGATTATTGATCACGGCAAAGTTCTGATAACGGGTACTCCTTCAGAGTTGAAAGCGTCGTTGAAGGGAGATATCATAACTCTCACGTTAGTAGACCAGAAGAGCACCGATGCCATGAAGACAGTGCCAGACGTAATAGATGTAGCAGATGCAGGGACAAACACTGTGAGAATCAAGGTCGCAAACGCTGACGACTATCTTCCAAAGATTATAAACTTCATATCTCAACACGGTCTCTCAACCGTCAGGCTCACAGTCCAGAAGCCCTCTCTTGATGAGGTATTCCTCGAATACACTGGACGATCCATCAGGGAGGAAGAAGGCGGTGCAGATAGGATGAAGATGGCTATGAACATGAGGAGGGTGAGACAATGAGCGGATTATGGCCACTGACTGTGAGGGAACTGAAGAAATGGGTCAGGAATCCAACATTCCTATTAACCGGACTCATCCAGCCGGTCTTCTGGATTGCCCTGTTCGGAAGCGCATTTGATATCACGAAATTCTTCACAGGACCAGGCAGCGGTGCAGCTGCTAGTTTCATATTGGATGGAGCTCCGAACTACATTACCTACATCGTAGGAGGTGTTCTGACTACGATGGGTCTCTTCACGGCAATGTTTGCTGGTACTCAGATCATATTCGACAGGAGACTCGGACCAATGGGGAGATTCCTTTCTTCACCAATCAGGAGAAGCTCAATAGTGTTCTCGAAGATTATATCCTCAGTAATCAGAATCCTGCCTCAGGTAGTAATTCTTGTGGTAGCAGCCTATCTCATTCCCAACGGACTGAAATTCCCGCACGGATTCACCATTGTGGACGTTCTGATTATGGCAACTGCAATAATACTAATTGCGTTCATATTCTCATCCATTTTCAGCGTTATAGCAACCAGAATGACCAATATGCAGTCAATATTCGGAATAGTGAATCTGGTCAATCTACCGCTCATGTTCGTGAGCTATGCGCTTTTCTCCAGACAGATGATGGCTAACTGGCTTGGGAATGTCGCACAGTACAATCCGGTTTCTTGGTCTGCAGAAACGATCAGAACCGTGATCATCAACGGTAGCCTGACAGCATCCCAGTGGACGCAGATTGGACGCTGGTTGGGCGCTCTTGCGGCACTTGCAGCTGGGCTTCTATTGCTTACGGCGTATCTGGTCGAGAAGGAGATCAGGGATTAGGCAAGCAAAGAGTCACCATATCTGGTGACTCCTGTCCATTTTCAGTGCGGAAACGTGTTTGTAATGTTTTCGAATCACAGATTTCTGTTATAGAGCAAAAGGAATGGAGTGATTGCTTTCATTACTTTGCCCTCTCCCTTGTGAAGGTGTTCCTCGAAAGTGGATCTAGGTACTCTTCTTCTTTTTGATAGTTTCTCGACGCTTACCGTCCTAGGAACATCGTAGTATCCCCCCGTAAGTGCATCCGAAAGTGCCGAGTACTGTCTCCCAGTAAGCTGAGAAAACAAGTCTGAGAGTGGAATCGTGAAATAATCTTTCATGCTTTTGGAGTCGATCCTCCTCTTTGACAAGATAGTGAACTCGTTCTTGTCTTCCAGTTTTGAAAGAAGAGACGATAGAATGTCAGGATCAAAGGAGACCATCCTTCTTCTTTCCCGGCCGCCAGAATAAGTGATAGGATCAAGGTGCATGCAGCGGTGTTCCTCAACAAGAGATGTGATGGACATAGTTCTTGTCCTTCTTCCAATACGGTTGCAGGGGCAGAGATTCGGTTCGGACAATATTGCTCTCCCTCTCTCCGCAGAGCTATCGATCTCGACCGAACCCCCGACAGACTTTGCGAGCGTCACTATATCATCCAGTGCATGCTTTGAGTCTCTTCCTGTTACTTCGAAAACGTCCACCCTTCTGCTGCACCAGTGCCACATCTTCAGGTCCGGGAATTTGAGGGTGATGTTATTGAAAGAGCACCTTTGGTGGTCGATCTCGAATACAACTTCTTCCATGAAATTGCATTATCAGCATTGAAATAAACTTACTGCCGTCAGCTGACGGCTCAATTTATTTGAAACTAAATTCAGATTTAGACTCATGAGAGTGGGCGAACTAATAATGATAGAGCTATTGCTGACCCCACTGCTAATCACGGCTGTTGCTCTTATAGAAAGAAAATTTGGACAGAAGGCAAGTGGATTCATTGTTGGGTTGCCTCTAACGACTGGACCGGTGATTCTTGCACTCTACCTGAAGTTCAACGAGAGTTTTGTAAGTCTGACTCTAAATGGAGTGATGGCATCGATCGTTTCAACGGCAATATTTTGTATCGTATATTACACAGTATCGACCTTTGATCTTAGATTCCCCGTCTCAATTACCGCAGCTTGGCTCGCTTTTGCGGCATCCGCTACAATATTCCAAATAATTGACCCAGATTTTTTACTTGCATCTATCTGCGCATTCATCGCTCTGTTAATGGGCCTTCTTCTAAAGACAAAGATGGTCAGGGGCAAACATGTAAAAATGAGCTTAGTAAACGGTGTTGTGTTTAGGGCTATATCTGCCACCACGCTCGTTATTCTTATCACCACGTTATCCAATAGTCTGGGGTCACAGCTCTCCGGAATAGTGTCAAACACTCCGGTGTTTATTTCGATATTCGTAATCTTCAATCACGCATTTGGT
>JACWAC010000017.1 GCA_014874235.1 Thermoplasmatales archaeon | reverse complement strand
GAGACAGAGATAATGCACTTCTTTATCATTTCATTCAGATAGTTCAGAGTTTGATTGATGGTAAAGCACGAACGTTCCACTATTGCTTCCCTGGAAAGGACAGGCATCTTCTTGATTATCTCGTAAAGTCTCTTGGCGTTATCGCTGAGGGAGTTGTATTTGATGGATGCAAGGAACGCCACGCTCTCCTTGCTAAGGTAGCCTTGCGTACCGTCCACAAGATACCCCTGAACCGCAAGGTTGCTCATGACCAGCTTGTCAAGGTCTATGCTTCTGTCGCTCTTCATCATCAGTTCAAAGTTACCCTTGTATCCGAGTACTGAGTCGAGGGCAACCACGGGATCTGGATGCTTATATCCGTTCGAGAGGTGATGTTTCTTGACCAGGTAGTGGATCATCTCTTCCTCATCCAGCGACATGTCCTCAACAGTGGTGCCATTCACCATGAAATTCCTTATCATGGAATACCCGATGCTTTCCAACTTCTCCCTGTCAGGTATGGGGAAGGTGATTCTCCTTATCACAAGGGAGTCGAACCTTTCTCTTCTTGAAATTTCGTTAACTACTTCCATGACCTGATCGAAATTGCCCGCATAATCTCCTGTGATTTCGAATATCTCGAGTATTCCATTGTCGGTTGCTGTCTCAATTCCGAGCCTGACGTTTCCATCTTCCAGAAGGAAGTAGGTCATCCCCTCGCCCGTCTCTCCCTCGATCCTTTCCCTGTTTATCAGGAACATGGGGTCTCTGGTGCTGATGACACCCTTTTGCTTCGAAAAAGTCAGGTCGGTGTAGAGGTAGGTTGAATGACCGCTGACCATCTTCTTCACATTCAGTTTTCCGATCGTCTTGCGTACCATTCCCCCGAAGAGTTGAAGAATCTCCTCAATACTCAGTGGTCCATACTTGGCCACGAACTTTTCAAGCAGCTCAGTAGGTTCTTCGGCTTCGGCGTTGACCTTGATTGGTTTTCCACCCTTTGAAACAACATAGTTGTTCCTGATAAGTTTCTCGAGGGTCTTTTCCTCTACATCTTCCACGCCGTACTTGCCCTTCTTTATCAGGTCCAGGACTTCTTTCTCTTCCCTGCCCAGATCTTCCAGCCTGTTAAGGGAGATCAGCTGTGGAAGATATTTCTCATCGTAGTAACCCTGGATCGAGCCTGCAAAATGACCATAGACTATGCCTTTTGAGTTCATTTCTTCCTCGGGGTACCCCCTTACAGAGAGAGAGTCGGCATTGCTTGCAACAAGGAAATCGTCGAAATAACTGCCTCCACTCTTTTCTAACGACCTGTTCAGTCTAATCCGCCCTATCTCGATCTCATCCGTTGACCTGAGCTTCTTGAGGTCCTCCGAGAGTATGTACTGCTTCTCCCGCTTAGGGAAGAATCTGCCAGACGCTATGATTTTCCCGGTGGTGAGTTCTTCAACAACCTCATCGAGTTCGTTCATCTGGCCAATCCTGTCAACTATCTCGTTGAATGTTAGTGGTCCGTTCTGCCACAGTAGCCAGAGTACTACTTTCTTGATCGATTCTATCTTCGCTGCTTTCTCCACTCTCCTGTTGTACCACTTGACCCTGTTACCGTGCCTGAGGAAAAATGCCGCGTACGCCCTTTCCATTTTTCTGAGTATGATTAGAGTAGATTCCGGGTCCAAGGAATTGTTTTTTGCTATGCTGTTCGTGCTATCCCCGTCATTGATTTTTACTGTGTTTTCACTCTCCTGCATGAAAACCGCCGCAAGATATGGAACATTTTCCCTAAGAGTGTAGGTAGTCTTTCCTGTGAATACTGGAACAATTTCACCACTGGTCAGGTGTTCTGTCAGTTCTGCAAAGTACAGATCCGGGTCATCCGCTTTCTTGAGAGGGGAGAAGGATACCGTGGAGTAAAGGTCAGCAAAACCTGCCTTCTTGAGGAACTCAAGTATACTACCATTCGAATCTATGAGCTGTTTCGATTCCTGGTAATTCATGAGTGATTCTATATCCACCTCTGAACTGCCTTCCAACCCCATCTTGGCCAGTAGAGCCTCCTGCAGTTCCCTGATGATCGCGCTCTTATCCTCCATAAGTACCACGTCTGTGATACCGGTAGAAATTATCCCAAACCCGAATGGACTGGGATATCTCGTATAATCCCTTGTTGAAATCTTTATGTCTCCTTCCCTTATGGATTTCAGGATTCTCTCCGAGTTATCGACGTCCATCACTATTCCCTCGATCTCCCTGAACGTCTCCTCAATTATGGGAAAATTCTCCATGGAGAACAGGATATTCAGGACTCTTTCGCTTCTCAGTTGCTGCCTTGCAACAGAAACTTCCCTGCCCCTGTATCTTCTCAAGATCATGAAGGACCGAGTAGCACAGTGCCTGAACCTCTGCTTGAAGAGTTCAGTGGATTTGACAGCATTTCTGAGCGACCCGCCAACCGTGATCGACTGAAGCAGGTCCTGAATTTTTGTCACTTCCACCCTCCTGTTGAATGTGAGCATGAAACCGTCGTCAGTGAGCGAAATTCTAGAATTTACAGAGAAATTCTTTGAAACGTTGAATGCTATTATCCTGCTTAGAGAGTCGTTCACCCTCCTTCCAAACGCAAAATGAAATATCACGGAGAACTGGCTCGCCTTGTCTATGTAACCCTCGATCAGCAGGTTGTCATTGGTGGGCACTCCGTAATCCATCTGATTCGTGATGTATGAGACGACGCTCCTGATGCTGTTATCATCCGCAGCATATTCGTTCTTCAGGAATTCCTCTGCCGTCCCGTCCTTCATTCTTTCTCCTAGGGCTTTCCTGAATTTTCCTACTTCTATGGAAAGGTCGAACGTTCTCGGAAGCATTTCACCGACCCACGACGGAACGGTGGGTTTCCTTCCGGAGGCATCCTTTATGAACACCTTGTTTCCCCTCATCCTCAGAAATTCGTATGTCCTTGCACCGAGGACGAATATGTCCCCCCTGTGCAGTTTCTCAACGAACTTTTCCGAAAGAGAACCGAGGTGTCTGTTATCAACCGAAAATGCGTCATAGTCCGCTTCTTCAGGTATGGTTCCGGCGTTGGTGAAATAGATCAATCTCGTGCTCTTCTTCCTGCCGAAGGTGTGCTCCTTTTTGTCCCACCATATCTTAGAATAAACATTTCCTTCCTCAAACCCTCCGGAGAGATAGTTGAGGACGTTCAGGAAGTCTCCCTCTGTAATTTCCCTGTAGCAGTAAGTTTTCTTCACTAAATCAAGTGCCTCCGATTCCACCCATTTCTTTTCCAGGGAGATTCCAGCTATGAATTGACTCAGAACGTCAAGGGAGTTCTTGGGTATGCTTATGCGGTCCAGCTTCTTCGCCTTGGCTTCCTTGACCAGGACAAGAGACTCTACCAGGTCATCGATGTCCATGGGAATTATTCTTCCCTTAGCAGTTGCAAACACAGAATGACCGGACCTGCCTACCCTCTGCAGCCCCTTTGCGATTCCTTTCGGTGAACCGACCTGAACGACCAGGTCTATGCTTCCTATGTCAATACCAAGCTCAAGAGATGTCGAAGATACCGCACACTTGAGTTCACCCTTCTTCAATCTTTCTTCGACATTGAATCTGGATTCCTTTGACAGACTCGAATGGTGCGCTTCAAGATCCAGTATCCCTCTCTCTATCAGTTTTGAAGAAACTCTCTCTGCACCACTTCTGGTGTTCGTGAAAACCAGGGTCGTGGTGTGGGCCTTGACCATAGATTCAATGATGTCATAGGTCCTTTCGTTTATCTGCTCTTGAGGGGCAGAAAACAGATCAGAAACGGGACATACGACCCTCATGTCCAGATTCTTGTTTGATTCTGCTTCCACTATGTGAACATCAACCTTATCCTCGTTTCCGATCAGAAATCTTGCAAGCTCGTCAATCGGTTCTGTGGTTGCGGAAAGGCCTATTCTTGTGACTGACCCCGTATTGTGCTGGAGGAACTCTATGATCAGACTAAGTAGCTCCCCCCTCTTGTTCGATGCAAGATCATGAATTTCGTCGATTATCAGGAATTCAACTCCCCTGAATTTTTCCTTGAATTTTGGGGAGAAGAGTGCGAGTGCGAGGGATTCCGGCGTTGTAATGAAAATGTGCGGAGGGGTCTTGTTCATTTTTTGCCTAACGTACTGACTTGTATCCCCCGATCTTACTCCTACCCTGATCTTTGGGATGTGGATGCCCTTGTTTTCTGCCATTTCACGTATCTCTTCCAGAGGTACCTCGAGGTTTCTGTGAATATCATTTGCTAGCGCTTTGAGGGGAGATACGTAGACGCAGTATATCTTGTCCTCGAGCTTGTTCTCCTTTGCCAGAAGAAACAGCTCGTTTATCGTTACCAGGAAACCCGAGAGCGTCTTACCCGTTCCAGTAGGGGAAGATATAAGGACGTTTTTTCTTTGGTGAATAAGAGGAATCCCGATCTTCTGGGCCGTAGTGGCGTTTTTGTACTTGGAGGTGAACCATTCCAGAACCAGAGGGTCGAGATATTGTTCCAAATCGTACTCGTTATTACCTCTTATTATCATTTAGATTCCTACGTAGTGGGAAAGGTATCCTGAGAAGCTATAAAAACATGCTCAATTAGTTGCAGGAACTGCCTTCAAAATGGACCCCCACATTTGTATCTGTCATCAAGACGCAACGGATTTATCGGAGATTAGATGATAGTTACATGGAATCACAAGTTTGGAACGATGTAGAGGAATTCTTCACAGAGCAACTGGTCTTGCAGGAACAATCCTTTTCTGATGCGCTGAAGCGACAAAACGAAGAGGGTCTTCCTCCCATAAACGTTTCACCAACTCAGGGCAAGTTACTCTATCTGCTGGCAAAGATGGTCAATGCCAGGGACGTGCTTGAGATAGGGACGCTAGGAGGCTACAGCACTTTATGGCTGGCAAAGGCTCTTCCGGATGGTGGAAAAGTAACCAGTCTGGAGATCGACCCAAAGCATGCTGTAATTTCCACCGACAATATTGCGACAGCAGGACTGTCCAACAAAGTTGAAATAGTTGTCGGCCCAGCAAAAGAAACACTGTATGAAATGTCAGGGAAGGGTATTAGGACCTTCGACATGATTTTCATCGATGCCGACAAGGAGAACAACCCGGCATATTTTGAATGGGCTCTGAGATTCTCCCGGCCTGGAACTGTCATTGTGGTTGACAACGTCGTGAGGAACGGGAAGGTGTTGGGGAAAGGACTAGATGATCCATCAGTAAGAGGAGTAAGGGACCTGATCGATCTTGCAAAGAGAGAGAAAAGTGTAGAATCTACGGCGATACAGACTGTTAGCGGAAAAGGTTATGACGGATTCATGGTCATCAGAGTGAAAGACTGAACTCTTCCATTTTAGATACGACTGATGGATCAGTAGTTTTCCAAGTGGAAGAGGGCCATCTTTTCCAAAAGCTCTTCTATGGTTGAGACCCCCCAGTACCCTTTCTTTGATGGTGCAACAGATATCTTTGGCTCGTCCCTTGGCTCTTCAGAAAATTCTATCTTGATGACCTTTCCAGAGTAGTTCTTAACACCAACCATTTCGAATGCCTTGTAGACCTGCCGTTGCATCGAGAGGTATAGAAGAATTTCGTTCCAGAGTGATCTGCTTATCATTCTTCCCCTTTCATAATTCTCTCTGGCATACTTTGTTGCTACATTCAGGTGCGTGTTTCCAAGAATTCTGTCCTCCCTGACCAGAGAACAGGCGTTTATTTTGTCCAGGTTCCTTTCATCAAAAGAGTCCAAAAAATAGTAGGTTAGGTCAACTGGGATTGACCATCACCTGGCCCGTTGAAGCGGAGAAATCAAATTTTGAAAGAAGGGACGTTTTCGATTTGGTGGATGCGAGAACAAGGTTGAGGACTTCGCTTATTGTTCTGACCACATGAATTTGAATCTTGGCCCTCTGTGTTTCTTCAAGGATTATGTCTTCCTTGTTGCTTTCTGGAACTATCACATTCTTGAATCCAGCTTCTATGGCGGCTTCGACTTTGGCGGTCACTCCTCCTACTGGGAGGACCTGTCCTCTTATGGATAGCGAGCCTGTCATTGCATACGACTGGTCTACCGGGATCCCTTCCATTGCAGAAACGACTCCTTCTCCATAGTTAATCAGTTTCTTCAACTATTAAAGTTTGATAAATTCATCGATGAAGCTTCAGTTTCCCAGCGAATTATCTTCGAAAGGCCCTATGAACTGTATAAGGGTCCAGATCAAAGATCCCGCAAGCAGCAGAAAAGAATATAGCATTAAATCACCTCCCAAAATCAATAAATCCAGCAATATTTTAGAGCAAACACCGAGTTAGAAACCGAAATTCAACCTTTTCTTATTTGCGAGTTCATTCAACAAAAAACACTCTGCTCTATCTGGAAATCAGAATTTCACAGGATGAATAACTATTCGTTCCACTTTTTGTCAAAGGGAAACCTATATGCTTAGTAACTTTTTTAGAAAAGTCGTGTTACAATTTTGAAAATGTCATTCCCAAGCCGTACAACACGATCTTTCTACTTTATTCTTTTCTCACAGTGTAATTCTCTCACTCTCATCTCTGACTATTTCGTTAGCAGGTGGATGATGACGGATTTTTTCAAGTCGCTTACGCATCGCGGAGCACCTTCTTTTTGACTTTTCTAACAAGGACATTGTTCCAATATACTAATTCTGTATAGTTTTTACTTGAGGTTGAAAATGTTCAAAAGTATAATAAGTCCTGGAAACGAAGGAAGAAGGTTATATATCGTAATCGCTGTCGTGGTCTTTGCTTCAGTCTTACTTCTTTCCAGCGCGTTTGGTGAAATTGTACTGGATGTACCAAATGGAAACACCACAAAGGACAACGTAGGGACGGAAAGTGACACCACATTCCCGCAGTTCCAGATAAGTACTAAGGGACCTTGGCTCGATTATGGCGCACTGAGCAGCGGAGTGAACGTCACGAGTTATGTTACAGATGAAGCTCTCAGTGGTAGCTATTTCGATGTCTTTAACATAAATATCGCCGGCCTAATGTCTGTAAATATGAGCTACAATCATCCAGCAACGGAAATAAAGGTTGGTGCATTCATGAACCAGAGCATTAATGCATACAATGTTAGCAATTTAGAAATTACGAGACAGCTTATCGGTTCTTATAATGGAACTGGAGTAAATATAACGACGCCGCATTCAATCACCATTCCTTCTAGTTACGAGTACACGGCTTCTCTTGCCGCTGTCGGTCTAGACATCGCAACCGACTCTCCTTACCCTTCATTGGCTGTATCGGCAGCTTTCTTTTTTGCACACCAGGAGACAAACAATTATGATAGCAGTTTATCCTCAGGGGATTCCGTATATGGAACTGCCAAATTTTTCCAGACTTACGACGTAAATAGTGAACCTTATCTGGCAGAAAATTACAGTGCGCTAGCGCAGACTGCAATTCAATGGGCTATACCTTACAGTGAAGTGGATCAAGGACAAGCCTATACCCTAACATTGTTTACAGCAGCGTTTTACCAATACACAGACCAATGGAACTACACATACACAAACTTGGGTATTACAGACCAATACGGTGGTGGTGGAGGGTGCGTCGCTTGGGGAAGCCCGATTCTAACGCCTAACGGGTATATTCCAATTCAGGATTTGAAAAAGAATTCAGTAGTCGAGGAATACGATTACGGCACCAACTCATTGGTAACAGGAACATTGCTCTATAAGAATGTGACACGGGTTCAGCAAATTGTTCAGATCAACGAAGGACTGCTCAATCTTACTCCCATCGATCAACCAATATATATCAAGAATTCAACATTCCAGGGCTGGATGAGAAGTCCTGAGAATCTGACTGTCGGTGACCAAATATTCAATCCGGTTAACGATGGTTGGATAAACGTGACAAATGTTTCACTAATCAATGAGAAAGTAAAGGTTTACGATGTTGTAACAAGCGGTTTCAATAATTTCATTGATAACGGTATACTTTTAGACACAAAAACAGGGTAACCTATTTTTTATTTTTTTTACTTTACTCGCAGGACATGTGCCCTCTAGTGAGTGGAAAGAGTTAAAATTAAAAAGGGGATATAAGCATGCAAATGATTCTGAATGATATTCCATTATACATAAATGGCTATCAATTTGCCGGTGAAATAGCAGTTATTGTTATTTTCTTCATCTTTGTGATTGCAATGTGGGCGATGAGCGATGGCCTAACGTCGAAACAATATGGTGCACTACTGGCCGCTGCCAGTGTTGTATTATCTATACTCCTATGGCTGATCACCAAAAATTTTGGAACATTTATTTTTTGGTTAGTAACAATGGTAGTAGCCTCATATGCGGCTGCAGTTGGAAAAAATAGGCACGATAGTCGTTAGCTTAGACGAAACGTTTTACGCCCTTTGAGAATCTCAACTATAAGTTGAGTTTGTAGTGTTCAATAGGTTTTGAACATTACCAGAAATGGTATGAGAAAGCATGGTATATATTCGGACGTTAGAGAGCAGTGAAGATCCCCAGGTACACCTTCATCAAGAAGAGAATCCTCACAATCTGGACGATTTTACAGGTGAGGTCCTCTCCACACCCAAGGACGTGAACGTTCCGGACGTCTCAATAGCCCCGAGGGGTGAGATGAACCTCCTCTTCAACCCAGAATTTGTGTAGACTAAAGGGACTGAAGACCAGAAACATTTATTAATGTTTTGATTTTCAAAGAAGTAGCTATAAAAAACTAAATTTGGAATAGCATCCCATATGATCAAAAAGTTGACTTGACCCGTCGGAGTTTCCGGTATGTCGTTTTATTCCGATTTCTGTCGTTTTTTGATAATTAAACGACAAAGCCATGCGAAGAAGATCCTTGAGATAGGAACGCTGGGAGGTTACAGCACCCTCTGGCTTGCAAAGGCGCTACCCGCTGATGGCAAGGTTACCACGCTCGAGATCGACCCGAGGCATGCGGAGATCTCGAGGGACAACATAACGTCCGCAGGGCTGATGGACGGGGTGGAGATAATCGTCGGACCCGCAAGGGATACCCTGGCCGATATGCCCAGAAGGGGCACCGGGACCTTTGACCTGATATTCATAGACGCAGACAAGGAGAACAATCCCGCGTATTTTGAATGGGCTCTGAGATTCTCAAGACCCGGGACTGTGATAGTGGTGGACAATGTGGTCAGGAATGGGAAGGTGATAGCGGATGGGGACGGCGACCTATCAGTTATGGGGGTGAGACGCCTGATTGGACTGGCGAAGAGGGAGAAGAGGGATCGAATCGACTGCCATACAGACCGTAAGCGGGAAGGGATATGACGGGTTCATGGTCGTGAGAGTGAGGGACTGAGACCTTCATTCGTGGCCGCCAGGCGGTTCAGTAATTGTCGATGTGGAATATCGCCATCTTTTCCAAAAGCTCTTCTATGGTTGAGACCCCCCAGTACCCTTTCTTTGATGGTGCAACAGATATCTTTGGCTCGTCCCTTGGCTCTTCAGAAAATTCTATCTTGATGACCTTTCCAGAGTAGTTCTTAACACCAACCATTTCGAATGCCTTGTAGACCTGCCGTTGCATCGAGAGGTATAGAAGAATTTCGTTCCAGAGTGATCTGCTTATCATTCTTCCCCTTTCATAATTCTCTCTGGCATACTTTGTTGCTACATTCAGGTGCGTGTTTCCAAGAATTCTGTCCTCCCTGACCAGAGAACAGGCGTTTATTTTGTCCAGGTTCCTTTCATCAAAAGAGTCCAAAAAATAGTAGGTTAGGTCAACTGGGATTGACCATCACCTGGCCCGTTGAAGCGGAGAAATCAAATTTTGAAAGAAGGGACGTTTTCGATTTGGTGGATGCGAGAACAAGGTTGAGGACTTCGCTTATTGTTCTGACCACATGAATTTGAATCTTGGCCCTCTGTGTTTCTTCAAGGATTATGTCTTCCTTGTT
The DNA here is from genome assembly GCA_014874235.1 of Thermoplasmatales archaeon. Taxonomy (GTDB): domain Archaea; phylum Thermoplasmatota; class Thermoplasmata; order Thermoplasmatales. The sequence goes on along the minus strand of JACWAC010000017.1, from coordinate 3,852 downwards.
GCTTTCTGGAACTATCACATTCTTGAATCCAGCTTCTATGGCGGCTTCGACTTTGGCGGTCACTCCTCCTACTGGGAGGACCTGTCCTCTTATGGATAGCGAGCCTGTCATTGCATACGACTGGTCTACCGGGATCCCTTCCATTGCAGAAACGACTGCGGTTGCAATGGTAACACTGGCGGAATCGCCCTCAACTCCTTCGTAGCTGCCGATGAACTGTATGTGGACGTCGTGATTTGAGATATCCTGTCCGGTATATTTCTTGATGACCGCTGAAACGTTCTGAACGGCTTCCTTTGCAATCTCACCCAGTTTTCCAGTGGCAATTACTTTCCCCATTTCCTTCTCCTGGGCGGGTGTAACCTCAGCGGCGACCGGCATCACTATTCCCGAATACTCCGCCATTCCCGACCCGGCACTGAATACCGCCAGTCCGTTGACTATTCCGATTGAATAGCCTTCGTTCGTGAACGTCCTGTAGTTTTTGAACGCCTCTATCTGTTTGTCTGCTATCTGCTGTTCCAGTGGCCTGGCCTTAACCTTTGCCTTAATGACGTGTTCGGCGGTCACAATTGCAGAAGCGGACTGTACCGCTAGATCGCCTGCGATCCTTATCAGACCGCCCATTTCCCTCAATCTTAAAGTGATCTTCCCTTTCCTTCCTGCTCTCTTCTGGGCCTCTCTGATGACTTCGGCTATTGCGGTGTAATCGAATGCGGGTATCTTCTTGTCCTTTACTACTTCTTGTCCGACGAATCTCATGACCTTTTCCCTGTTCTCATCGGTGTCGTCCATCATCGTGTTCATGTACACTTCGTAACCGTAACCCCTGATTCTCGATCTTAGTGCAGGATGCATACCCTGGAGGGCGTCAAGATTTCCTGAGGCCACCAGAATGAAATCGCACGGGACCATCTCAGTTTGTACCAAAGCACCTGCAGATCTCTCGCTCTGTCCGGAAATTGTGTATTTCTTTTCCTGCATTGCGGTCAGGAGGCTCTGCTGGCTCTCCATCCTCAGCGTGTTGATTTCGTCAATGAACAGGACTCCCTTGTCGGCCTTGTGTATGTTTCCCGCTTCCACCCTCAGATGGGCTGGTGTCTCCAGCCCTCCGGACTGGAACGGGTCATGCCTCACATCTCCCAGAAGGGCCCCTGCCTGAGCACCCGTGGAGTCAATGAAGGGAGGTTTATCATCCCTGTCGTGCCCCACTAGAAGCTTGGGAACGAGCGTTTTGTCCTCCCTCGCGATAGGTCCCATGTTCAGAGCTATGTACAAGAAGGCAGCGGCCATTATTGCAAAGAATATTGGATCTGGACTTATCGTCTTGGTGGTGGGATAGTTGATAAAGGCAAAGATCAGTCCTATCACGATGATGAAAATCACCAGAATTCTGACGCTCCTTTGCCTCTCAACCTTTTCCTGATCTGCCCTCTTCTGGTAGTCCTTTGTTATCTCCTTTCCTTTCCCTGCTGGAACCGTTACGATCTTTGGACGATTTGCATCTTCTGGATTGTGAAAGACTAGGATGTCCTCGAGCTCTTCCTTCGGAATGTAGTCAGTCATTGATTGGGCGAGCATTGATTTACCGGTACCGGGTTCCCCAATCAAAATGACGTGTCTCTTCTGCTTCGCTGCTCGCTTGATAACCTCGACACCCTGGTCCTGACCTATGACTTGATCCACCAGCCTTTCGGGTATCTTTATGTCACTTGTAGAGTTAATACCCCTAGACTTTATCCATTCAGCTAGTTCGTCCATTCGGTAGGCAAGTGAAAGTTCCTAATTAAGTGTTTTGGAAATGCATTGTGCTTTAACCAATATCGGATGAGGTTTAATGCTCAGAAAACATCACCCTTCATGATGCTGGATGGTAGACCTATTGCCAAAGAAATGCTCGAGGAAGTTAGAAAGGGCGTTTCGGGGTTCGGGAAGATCAAAATGGCTTCTGTCGCATACGAGGAAGACCAGGAATCAATCTTTTATTTCAACAGCATTAGGAGGAATGCAGAGAAGGTTGGCATAGACTTCAAGCCACTTGTTATAAAAGGGGGGGAGTTGATGGACACAATAGAGACTCTTAACAGGGACCCAAGCATCGATGCAATGATCGTTGGGAGACCATTCCCCAAGGGTGTTACAAACGAGATGGTTTCCGAGGCACTGGATCCGGATAAGGATGCAGACTGCGTCACATACCAAAATATGGGGCAGCTGTACTTTGGAGTGGAAAGAATTGCCCCTGCGACGCCGAAGGCTTCTGTAGATTTACTGAAACACTACGAAATTGATTTGACGGGGAAGAGAGCACTTCTGATTAACAGGTCTGTGACTGTCGGTCGACCCCTCTCACAGATGCTGCTGAACAGGGATGCAACCGTGACCGTTGCCCACAGCAAGACGAAGAATATGGAGAAACTGATCGAAGAAAGCGACGTGATATTCCTAGCGGTCGCCAAGGCAGGCTATCTGAAATCCTCCGCAATCAAGAACAGGAAGGTTGTTGTGGACATCGGAATAAACGTTGTCGATGGCAAGGTCAGGGGCGACTTCGAAGTGGACGATGAAAAAAATCAAATAGATTACACACCAGTCCCCGGTGGAGTGGGGGCTGTTACAAGCGTTGAGATACTGAAAAATGCATTGGAGCTGGCAAAGGGGAGCTATGGCGGCAATAAAGTGTTAGAAATCTAACATAATTTTGTCTTGATGAACTGGTAAAATACTTGGTTACAGAAAGATTTATAGTGTTATACCCATATGGATATTATAGGTGTAATGAAATGTCACTCTACATAAGAAAGGAGAAGAGAGCCAACGGAAGATTCTACTACAAGATGTATGACGTGAAGAGGGTTAAAGGTAAGGTCAGGACAAGGTACGTCGGATACCTGGGCAAGGATCCGAGATCGAAGAGCGAGATAACGTTCGGAGATGTGCTCCCTTACGTCACAAGGCTCATGGATCTTGAGGTCACTGATGCAGAGATAAGGGAGATACTGAGGAAGATAGGCATAGATACTGATATATCACCAATAACGAAGATTGTGATCGAGAATGACAGGAAGATGAAGAAGACCTTCCTGAGGATAAGATGAAACTCCACTTCAGGACAACACTGAAGAAGTGCCCTTCATGCTCATCAGACCTGGTGGCCTACAGGACTTACAGGAGGAGGGTAAAGTCCGTGGAGTATGGGGAGTTCATGGCCGTTCACCATGTCATGCAGTGCACCGAACATGGAAAGTTCATGGCGGAGGGCCTTATGCATATCGTCTCCCCCGGATGCACCTATGCCAACGATGTGATGGTGGAGGCAGCGATGCTACGATTCGTGGATGGAAGGAGCAGCTCCGAAATAGGCAGGCATCTCGACGTAGGCATATCGGAGCGTCACATCACGAACCTGAGCAACATGGCACTATCCATTTTCAGGGATATACACGACGATAACGAAGAGATGATAAGGGAGGAGATGTCCTCCTACATCCTGCAGATTGACGGCACAGTTGATTCTGATTTTGCAATGATAGTGGCGGTTGTTGACGCAGCATCAGGATTCATCCTCATGGCAAGGAGGTGCTATTCCGAATCTGAGGGGGAGATGAAGGATGTGCTTCAGCAGGTAAAGAAGAGGTACGGAATACCTGTCGCTGTGATGAGCGACATGAGGGGCAGTCTCACATCAGCCATCGATGATGTATTCCCTGGAGTCCCAAGGGGAGTGTGCAGATTCCATTTCCTCAGGGATCTGGGGAAGGACATGATGGAATCCATGCACACATCACTGGGGAAGATCATCTCAGATTCCAGGATAAGATCGAAGCTCAGGAGGGCCATAGAGTCCATGAC